>NZ_JAUCDN010000168.1:0-7294 GCF_034675085.1 Devosia sp. | reverse complement strand
TCGGAATGGATGGTGTCGATGACGCCGCTGCGCAGGCCCTCGATGACGGCCTGGCGGTCATCCTCGGAGCGCAGGGGCGTCGCCAGCTTGAAGAAGGTGCGATAGCGGCCGATGTCGTTTTCGTTGAGCGCCAGATTGTTGATGGAGACGCCAGCGGTCACCTTGCGGTTACGCTTTTTGGCGGCGGCGAGGATATCCACCGAGGCGGCGCAGGAAATCTGGGCGGCGTGATAGTTCACCCCGGTGAGCGCGGCCAGTTGCAGATCGCGGGCCAGCGGCACGGTCTCGGCCTCGCGCGGAATGCCCTTGAGCCCGAGAATGGTGGCGAAAAGCCCCTCATTCATGACGCCATCGCCGGTGAGGCCCTTGTCGGACAGGTGATGGACGAAGGGCAGGCCGAAATTGGCGGCGTAGCTCATGGCGGTGCGCAACAGCGCGCTGGACTGGATGGAGCGGCGCCCATCGGTGAGGCAGACGGCGCCGGCCTCGCGCAGAAGGCCGAATTCGGTGATCTCCTGGCCCTCCAGCCCCTTGGTGATGGCGCCGGCGGGCAGGATATTGCCCTTGCTGGTGGCCCCGGCGCGGCGGATGAGGAAATCGACCAATGCGCCATCGTCCACCACGGGGGTGGTATCGGGCATCATGACGAAGCTGGTGACGCCACCGGCGGCGGCGGCCTCGCCGGCCGATTGCAGGGTTTCGCGATATTCCTTGCCGGGCTCGCCGGTGAAGACGCGCATGTCGATGAGGCCCGGAGCAAGGACCAGGCCCTGCGCGTCGATGACCTCGGCGCCCTCGGGCACGCCGACCGGGCCGGACAGCGCGATATCCTCGATCTTGCCATCGGCCAGCAGCACGGCGCCGGGCTGGTCGGTGCCGGAGGCCGGATCGAGGATGCGGGCGTTTTCGATAAGCACGGGGCGGGTCATTGGGTGCTCCTTGCGGGCAGCAGGGCATCGAGCACGGCCATGCGCACGGCGACGCCCATTTCCACCTGGTCGGTGATGACCGAGGCCGGGCCATCGGCAATGGCGGGGTCGATCTCGACGCCCCGGTTCATCGGGCCGGGATGCATGACGATGGCGTCGGGCTTGGCGTAGCCGAGCTTTTCGGCGTCGAGTCCATAGAAGCGGTAATATTCGCGCACGGACGGGATCATGCGGCCATTGGCGCGCTCGTGCTGCAGGCGCAGCATCATCACCACATCGGCATCTTTCAGCCCCTCGCGCATGTCGGTGAACACCTCGGTGGCGAGATGCTCGATGCCGGAGGGGAGCAGGTTGCGCGGGGCGATGACGCGGGTGCGCACATTGAGCGCGCCGAGCAGCAGCAGGTTGGAGCGCACGACGCGGGAATTGGCGATGTCGCCGCAGATGGCGACGGTGAGCCCGGAAATGCGGCCCTTGTGATTGCGGATGGTCAGCGCGTCGAGCAGGGCCTGGGTGGGATGCTCATGGGCGCCGTCGCCGGCATTGACCACGGCGCAGCCGACCTTCTGGGAGAGCAACTCCACCGCGCCCGCAGCCGAATGGCGCACGACGATGACGTCGGGGCGCATGGCGTTGAGGGTCGCGGCGGTGTCGACCAGGGTTTCGCCCTTGCTGACCGACGAGGTCTTGACCGACATGTTCATCACCAGCGCGCCCAGGCGCTTGCCGGCGATCTCGAACGAGCCCTGGGTGCGGGTGGAGGGCTCGAAGAACAGGTTGATCTGGGTCTTGCCCGACAGCGTGGGGTGGGATTTGCGCTCCTGGCGGGAAACGGGGACCATGCGCTCGGCGCGGTCGAGCAGGTCGATGATCTCATGGGGCTCAAGATCGGCGATGGAGAGCAGGTGCCGCTGGTTGAACGGCGGAAAATCGCCGGACGAGGAGGTGGTGCTGGCGGGAGCCTGGGCCATGCGCGTCGATCCTGTGATATTTGCTGCGGTCTAGCGGAGGGGGGCGCAAGGGGCAAGAACCCGCCGGCGGAAATTTACATCGTGTCGTTCCGGCGCGGGCCGGAATTTCTGTTCCAGACAATCCGCAGGCACGGCGTTGCGGCAAGATGCGGACCTGGATCCCGGCCTGCGCCGGGATGACATTGGGGAGGGATCAGCGCCGCAGCCGGTCGAGCGCGCCTTGCAGGATGTAGCTGGCGGCGAGCTTGTCCACCACCTCGTCGCGGCGGTCGCGGCGCAGATCGGCCTCGATCATCATGCGGGTGACGGCGGAGGTGGAAAGCCGCTCATCCCAGAAGGCGATGGGCTGGGGGATACGCTGGCCCAGATTGCGGGCAAAGGCGCGGGTCGACTGGGCGCGCGGACCCTCGGAGCCATCCATGTTGAGCGGCAGGCCCAGAACGATGGCCACCGCCTGGTTTTCGGCCAACAACTGTTCGATGCGCTCGGCATCCTGGGTGAATTTGGTGCGCTTAATGGTTTCGAGCGGGGTGGCCGAATAGCGCAGCGAATCGGAAACGGCGACGCCGATGGTCTTGGTGCCCAGGTCGAGCCCCAGAATCTTGCCCGAGGCAGGCAGCGCGGCGAGGGGGTTTTCGGTCATTTCCAAATATCTGGGCTTGCAAATTAGAACAAAAAGGGATCGAATGCGGTTCAATACGAGATTTCGGATCAGGTGTTTTGCGGAATCACATTCCCACAAAAAGTCTGCAAGCTTGAAATAGTGCGTGTGGTGCACTATTTGGGGGGTGACATGCCGACCTTGGCTGAAATCGGAAGCCTGCAAATACGGTTTTATCCGAGGGATCATCTGCCGCCCCATTTTCATATCTCTACGCCCTATGGCGAGGCAATGATGCTGATAGATGACCTGTCACTCTATCGCGGACGGCTCAAGCGTTCGGACTATCGCCTGGTTCGGGACTGGGCTTCGGCCAATAGAAGGCTTTTGGAAGATGAGTGGGCAAAGTTCAATGGCTGAAAGCGAGTTCATCGAGGCGGGGCCCCCTTTGCCGCGCATCCGGCACGCCCGGCCGGAGGCGGATTTTGCCGTGCGCATCGAATGGGAGGATGGCAGGGAAGAGGTGATCGACCTGGCCCCCGCCATACTCAGCCACCGCCATTTCATCGGCTTGCGCGACGATCCGCAGGCGTTCAGGCGCTTCCGGGTGCGGGACCGGGGCGACTGCCTGATCTGGGACGGTGGGCAGGAGCTTTCGGCGGAATGGATCGAGCAATTGGCGCCGAGTTCGCTGGCCAATAGCGAATTCCGGCAGGCAATGAAGGACCTCAATCTCAGCCTCGACGGCATGGCGGCGCGGTTGGGGATTGCCAGACGGCTGGTGGCCGATTACCGCAAGGACAAGCCCATTCCGCCGGCGATCGCCCTGGCGACGCGCTATCTGGTGGGCCTGCAACGCAAGGCCGGCTAGCTGCCGGCACAAACCCGGTATGGTCCCAGCATGAAACTCACCTGGTTCGGAAATGGCAGTTTTCGGGTGCATGCGGGGGGGCGAATCGTGGTGGTGGCGCCGGGGGCGGCGCCGGAGGGGGTGAGCCGGGCGGAACTGGTGAGCGGGGCCGATCTGGTGGTGGAAGAGGGCGAGGCCTTAGCCGAGGCCGATGGGCGGAGCTGGAAGGCGCGTCCGGCCGGGCGGCTGCTGGACGCGGAGGCCGAGCCGGGACCGGCGCAGGTTTTTTCGCTGGGCGCGGGCGCGCTGCTGATCGCGGCCGAGGGGGAGAGGCCGCTGCTGGTGCTCGAAGGCCCGGCGCCGGCGCTGGGCCGCTGGGTGGAGCGGGCGGTGGTGGGGATTGCGGGGGATGGGCGGGCGGCGCGGGCGGCGATGCTGGCGGAGCGCTTTTGGCGCTGGCGGGCGCGGAAGCCGAGGTGGAGGCTGCCTTTACGGCGTTGCGCGACACGCTGGAGGGGACCGGGCTGGTGGCGCTGGAGCGCGGCATGGCGGTGGAAGTCTAGGCGGCGGGACCGGGCCCGGCGGGGCCGGTGCTGCATTTCCATTGTCATTTGGCGCGGGGCGTTGCTAATAACGCGCCAAGACGCAATTGTTTGCTGGAGTTTGCCATGAGTGTCGACGCCGACACCGTCAAGCGGATCGGGCGGCTGGCCCGGATCCGGATCGAGGAAGACGAGGTTGCCTCATATCAGAACGAGCTCAATGCCATATTGGGCTTTGTTGAACAATTGGACGAAGTCGATGTCACCGGCGTAGCGCCGATGACCTCGGTGACGCCGATGCAGTTGCGCCGCCGCGACGACGTGGTGAGCGATGGCGGCTATCCCGAGGCCATCGTGGCCAATGCGCCGCTTTCGGAAGACAATTTCTTCATGGTGCCCAAGGTGGTGGAATAAGGGCGACGGCACGAGGAGGGCTTTTGATGAAAGCAGTTTTTGTGGGGCTCGCCATGAGCCTTGCGGCCGGATCGGCGGTGGGGCAGGAATTCCTCATCGACCAGAGCCGGCTCTACGCTTCCTCGCCCGAATTGTGCCTTGGCCTGGAGGCGGACGGGCTGGCGGCCTTTGAAGACCCCATGGCCAGCGTGCTCTCGTTCACCGATGGCATCCAGGCCATGGAGTTCCACTGCAATTTCTTCGATCTGAAAAGCCGGGGCGGCAGCAATTTCCTGTTTGCCGATGCGATCTGCGAGCATCCGGGGGAAGTCTATCCCGACAGTTTTTCGATCACCCCTTACGATGAAACCACCATCCAGGTCGTATCGGCGCATATGAATGCGCTGGTCATGGCCGGTGTCTTCGACAGTGGCGAGGGGGAGGGCGTGTCCGCCGCCACCCTTTATCACCGCTGCGACAATCTGAGCGAGATTCCCTTTGACTGACCTGACCAAACTCAGCCTGGCCGACGCCCGCAAGGGCCTCAAGGACAAGAGTTTTTCCGCCCTGGAACTGACCGATGCCTATATCGGGGCCATCGAGGCGGCCAATCCCGCGCTCAACGCCTATGTGGCCACGACGCCCGAGCAGGCGCGCGCCATGGCCAAGGCCAGCGATGCGAAGCTGGCGCAGGGCGCTGGCGGGCCGCTGGAAGGCATTCCGCTGGGGATCAAGGACCTTTTCGCCACCAAGGGCGTGCATACGCAGGCGGCCAGCCACATCCTCGACGGGTTCAAGCCCGAATATGAATCGAGCGTGACGGCCAATCTCTGGCGCGACGGCGCGGTGATGCTGGGCAAGCTCAACATGGACGAATTCGCCATGGGCTCGTCCAACGAGACCTCCTATTACGGGCCGGTGGTCAATCCGCTGCGTGCCGAAGGCAGCACGGAGAAACTGGTGCCGGGCGGCTCGTCGGGCGGCTCGGCGGCGGCGGTGGCGGCGCGGCTCTGCGTGGCGGCGACGGCAACCGACACCGGCGGCTCGATCCGGCAGCCGGCGGTCTTCACCGGCACGGTGGGCGTCAAGCCGACCTATGGGCGCTGCTCGCGCTGGGGCATCGTCGCCTACGCCTCCTCGCTGGACCAGGCGGGCCCGATCGCGCGCAGCGTGGAAGACGCGGCGATCCTGATGGGCTCCATGGCGGGGTACGATGCCAAGGATTCGACCAGCGTCGACATGGCGGTGCCTGATTTTGCCGCCGCGGTGGCGCGGGGCGTCAAGGGGCTGACCATCGGTGTGCCGCGCGAATACCGGCTCGAGGGCATGCCGGCCGAAATCGAAAAGCTCTGGGCCCAGGGGCTGGACTGGCTCAAGGCCGAGGGCGCGACGGTCAGGGATATTTCCCTGCCGCACACCAAATATGCCCTGCCGGCCTATTATGTGGTTTCGCCCGCCGAAGCCTCGTCGAACCTGGCCCGCTTTGACGGGGTGCGCTATGGCCTGCGCGTCACCGGCAAGGACATCACCGACATGTATGAGCTGAGCCGCGCCGCCGGCTTCGGGCGCGAGGTGAAGCGCCGGGTGATGATCGGCACCTATGTGCTCAGCGCCGGCTATTATGACGCCTATTACGTCAAGGCGCAGAAAGTGCGCACGCTCATAAAGAAGGATTTCGAGGATGCCTTCAACACCGGCATCGACGCCATCCTGACGCCGGCGACGCCTTCGGCGGCCTTCGCCATCGGCGACAAGGCGCTGGCGGCCGACCCGGTGGCGATGTATCTCAACGACATCTTCACGGTGACGGTGAACATGGCGGGCCTGCCGGGCATCGCCCTGCCGGCGGGCCGGGACGGGCGCGGCCTGCCGCTGGGCCTGCAACTGATCGGCAAGCCGTTCGACGAAGAGACGCTGTTCGCCGCCGCCGGGGTGATCGAAAAGGCGGCCAATGTCGATTTTACCCCCACGCCGTGGTGGTGAGCGCCGGCATGGCCGGAGGGTGGCGGCGCTTGATTGCGCCGCCGATCCGCACTATGTGCCGGCCATGCACAAGTTGAAGCTGGTTGTGACGCGCCCGGTGGCAGCGTCCGGTCCGACAGGAATTTCGCCAATGGCCGTCGATATCTTCACGACCCTGGACTGGTCGGAGCCGCCCAGGGACATGAGCAAGCCCTTGCAGGCGCTGTGGTGGCTGAAGAAGGGCGGGCTGCGCGTGGGCGCGGAATGGGAGCGCGCGCATGCGATCGTGCAGGCCATGGAAGGCGTGCAGGCCTTCGACTGGGTGCATGCGCTGATGCACTGGATCGAGGCCGACATGGGCAATGCCGATTACTGGTATCGCCGCGCCGGCAAGCGCCGCGCCACCGCCAGCGTTTCCCAGGAATGGGAGCATATCGCCGCCGCACTGAGCGAGGTGACGCGGCACTGAATTTCAGCAATCGCCGATGAATAAAGGCCGCGGGATTATAAATCCTGCGGCCTTTGCGTTCAGGTCCGCAAGGCTTCGAGGCCGAGCCGGGTAATGCGATAGGGGCCGCCGCCGCTGGAGGCGACCAGCTTGCGGGCACGCAGGCGCTTGAACATGTCCAAGCTGCAATCGCGCATCACCCAGCCTTCGCGGGTGTAGCATTCAATATCGATGATGCGCGCATCATCGTCGCGCAGGAGAAGGATGCGGCCGCCAAGGGCCAGCGCGTTGAGCACGCGCCGCTCGGGTCGGGAAATATTCATGATGTCTGGATCGTCCTGGAACGGCCCGCCTCTCAGGCATGGCCGCGAACAAACGGGGCCGGCCGCTGGCATCACGCGCAAGGGCCCGCCGGTTCATTCCATCCCGTCCGGAGCGGACGGGGACTCAGACAATCTCAAACAGGCTGGACATGGGGGCTTGCTAGACGAAGCCGGCGTTTTTTGCCAGTGACGGAGGCGGGCCGGATTGAAATCGCGGGCCGTCCGGTGCAAACCAGCAACAATAAAAGCCATTGAGGAACGATAGTGACCGCGAC
>NZ_JAUCDN010000167.1:0-7329 GCF_034675085.1 Devosia sp. | reverse complement strand
GGCAACAATCTGGTCGCCAACATCACCAATTTCACCGTCTGGTTCGCGGTGACCTTCTGGATCTTCCTCGAAACCCATTCGGTCTTTGCCACCGGCATGGTGGCCGGGCTCTATCTGGTGTTCACCGCCGGCCTCGGCTTCTGGCTCGGCAGCATTGTCGATCACAATCCCAAAAAGCTGGCCATGCAGGGCTCAAGCCTCGTCTCCTTCGGCTTTTACGGGCTGGCCCTCGTCATGCTGCTGCTTGAGCCCGAAGGGGCCTTCACCGATCCCTATGGGCTTTACCTCTGGGGCTTCGTGCTGCTGCTCATGCTCGGCGTCATCGCCGGCAATATCCGCGCCATCGCGCTGCCGACGCTGGTGACCGTGCTCATCCCCGAAGACCGGCGCGACAAGGCCAATGGGCTGGTCGGCATGGTGAGCGGCATCGGCTTTTTGACCACTTCGGTCATCAGCGGCGTGCTGGTCGCCTATGGCGGCATGCTGGCCGTGCTGCTGCTGGCACTGAGCCTGACGCTGCTGGTGTTCCTGCACCTGCATCTGGTGCGGATCGACGAAAGGCGCGCCCCCCCGGCCCCGGACGCGCCGACGGAGGCGGGCAGGGTGGACATCAAAGGCACCATAAGGGTCATCGCCGCCGTGCCGGGCCTGTTCGCGCTGATCTTTTTCGCCACCTTCAACAATTTCCTCGGCGGCATCTTCATGGCGCTGCTCGATGCCTATGGGCTGTCGCTGGTGTCGGTTCAGGTGTGGGGGCTGCTCTTTGGCGTGCTCTCCACCGCCTTCATTCTCAGCGGCATCGTCATCGCCCGCACCGGCCTGGGCAAGAATCCGCTGCGCACCCTTCTTGCGGTCAACCTCATCACCTGGGGCGTATGCTGCGTCTTCACCATCCAGCCCTCCATCTGGCTGCTGGCCGGAGGGTGCTTCATCTGGATGCTGCTCGGCCCCTATGCGGAGGCGGCCGAGCAGACGACGCTTCAAAAGGTGGTGCCGCTGGAGCGGCAGGGCCGCGTTTTCGGCTTCGCCCAGTCGGTGGAGCAATCGGCCTCCCCGCTCACCGCCTTCCTGATCGGGCCGCTCACCCAGTTCATCGTCATCCCCTTCATGACCGATGGCGCCGGCGCACGCACCATCGGCTCCTGGTTCGGCACCGGGCCGGATCGCGGCATCGCGCTGGTCTTCACCGTGGCCGGGCTTTTCGGCGTCATGCTGACGCTTTACGCCTTTAATTCGCGCTATTACCGGCAATTGTCGGCCGCCTATTCCGGCGACGACGATGCCAATGGCGGGGCAGCCCAGACGAGCCCCGCCTGAGCCTCAGGCGGGCTGGAGCTGACCCGACGCGGGCTGGCTGGGGCGCGGAAAGGCCAGGGCCATGGCCGCCGCGCCCAGCCCGATCAGCGCCGAGCTGATATAGAGCCAGTGATAATCGCCGAAATTGTCGAAGATCCAGCCGCCGCCCACGGGGCCGAAGGCCATGCCGATGCTGGAAGTGAGGGTGATGCCGCCGAGCACCGTTCCCATCACCTGGGGCGGGAAATAATCGCGCGCCAGCACCGCATAAAGCGGCATGACCCCGCCATAAACCATGCCCAGCACCACCGCGAGCATGTAAAAATCGCTGAGCTGGGACACGTAGATATAGGCATAAATGCCCGCGGCTTGCAGCAAAAGCCCGCCGATGATGACGCGCTTGACGCCCAGCCGATCGCCCATGATGCCGAACAGCAACCGCCCGAACAGCCCCGCCACGCCCTCGACGCTGTAGATGGACGCAGCGGCCAGCGGCGTCGCTCCGCAGATCATGGCATAGCTCACGGTGTGGAAGATCGGCCCCGAATGGGCTCCGCAACAGAGGAAGAACACGGCGGCCAGCACCAGGAATTGCGGCTTGCGCAACGCCGACCAGATCGCGCTTCGCACCGGCGGGGGCGCAGCGGCGCCGGCCGGTGCGGGCGCCAGGGCCGGCGCCCGGCGGATCAGCAGGCTGGTGGGTATAAGCACCACCCAGGCCGCAATGGCGATGATGAACATGGCGCTGCGCCAGCCATAGGTCTGGATGAGCAGGCTGGCCAGCGGCGTGATGACCATGGGCGCCACTCCGCCGCCGATGGAGACCAGCGAGACGGCAAGGCTGCGGTTCTTGTCGAACCAGGCCAGCGTGGTGGCGATCAGCGGCGCGAAGAAGGCGCCGCCCGCCGCCCCGATCAGCCCGCCATAGGCAAGCTGGAATTGCAGCAGGTCGCCGGCGCGGCTGGCAAGGAACAACCCCAATCCCAGCAGGCCCGAGGCGATCAGAACCACGGGGCGCGCCCCGATGCGGTCGCTCACCGTGCCCCAGAAGAAGCCGGCAACGCCCATGACGATGAAGCCGATGGTCATGGCCCCCGAAATGCCGGCGCGCGACCAGCCGGTGTCGTCGGCCATGGGTTGCAGATAGACCGGCAGGGCGAACATCGAGCCCGCCGCCACGCAGGTGATCAGCGCCCCGGCGGCGACGATCACCCAGCCATAATGTCTTTCCATGATGTCATTCCTCCGCCCCCGACATCATTTTATGCCTCTCCCGCGCAAAGCGCAGCCGGGGGTCCGAACAATTTTTATCGGCCCTGGCAGGACCGATTTGCCCCGCGCGCCGGCGTGCACTATCTCCTGAAGCGATTGCCCGTTTGGAGACCCGCCATGAGCGTCGCCTTCACCAAGGAAGAAAGCGCCGAAACCGCTTCGGAAACCATGCTGCCCGACCGGCCGGTGCCGGAAGGCCCGAACCTGGTGACCGCCAATGGCCTTGCCGCGCTGGAGCGCCAGCAGGCCGAGGCCCGCGCCGCCTATGAGGCGGCCCTGGAGATCGAGGATGTCAACGAAAAGCGTCGGCAAGCCGCCAACCCCTTCCGTGATTTGAGATATTTCACCGAGCGCCTGCGCACCGCCCAGCTGGTGCCGCCACCGGAAGGCACCGATGTCGTCGCCTTCGGCAGCACGGTTACTTTCGAACGCGAGGATGGGCGCGTGCAGACCTACAGGATCGTCGGCGAAGACGAGGCCGACCCCCGGCAGGGCTCGATCTCCTTCACCTCTCCCATGGCCCGCGCCCTGATCGGCAAGGCCCTGGGCGAAGTGGCCGAGGTGGCGGGAGGCGAGGTGGAAGTGACGGGGATCGCCTAGATTCCGCACCGACCCTAAAGCGTTTCCAGCAAAAGTGGAAACGGTTTTGCGGTTCGGAAACGCGATAAAACAAAGGCTTAGATCATTTCAACGTTTCTACTAAACGGTGAAATGATCTAAGCGAGCGTCAGCATCAATTCGCGCAGCAGGCGGGTGCGTGGTTGCAAGCTGGCGAGGTCGATCCATTCGCCCAGCGTATGCGCGCCGCCGCCGACCGGTCCCAGCCCGTCGAGCACCGGAGCATGGGGCGCCACCAGATTGGCGTCGCTGCCGCCGCGCCCGCGTCCGCCATGCAGCTCGAAGCCGATGGCCCTGGCCAGCGCCTGCGCCTTTTGCAGCAGCGCCTCGATGGCGGGGCCATGCTCATAGGGCAGCCGCCAGATGCCGCCGCGATAGGTTATGCGCACGTCCGGGGTGCGGGCCTTCAGTGCTTCGATCCGCGCCAGCGCCTCCTCGGCTGCCTCCACCTGGGTGACGCGCACATCGACCCGTGCCACCGCCTGGTCCGGCACCACATTGGCGCGGGTGCCGCCGGAGGCGGTGCCGACATTGAACGTGATGTCGCGCTCATAATCGGTCATCGCTTCCAGCGCGATGATCTGATGCGCCAACTCCACAAGGGCGCTGCGGCCCTGGCGGTGGTCGGCGCCCGAATGGGCCGCCACGCCCTGGATCTCCAGGTCGAATTTCAGCGAACCGGTGCGCGCCGTCACCACCGATTGCAGCGTGTCGGCGCCTTCCGCCACCAGCACATAGCGCGCCTTGCCCGCCAGCTCGGCGATGATGTCACGGCTGGTCTGGCTGCCGATTTCCTCATCGGGAACATAAAGGAAGGTCAGGGGCAGGTGAGGCTGAAGGTTGCCACGCAGGATGGAGCGGGCCGCCTCCAGCGCCATGCAGGCGCCGCCCTTCATGTCGAAGACGCCGGGGCCTTCGAGCCTGTCCCCCACGCGGCGGATGGGAAAGCGCGCCAGTGTGCCCAGGGGATGCACGGTGTCGATATGGGAAATGACCAATATTCCCGCCGCATCCGGCCGCCCCCACGGTGCCCGCGCGATCAGCTTGTCACCGCGGCCGCCGAAACCGGCGATGCGCTCGACCGCCATGCCGAGATCGCGATGCTGCGCCTCGAGGTGCGATATCATGGCATTGACGGCATCCGGGCGGTCGGTCGGGCTTTCGATCGCCGCCCAGGCCGCGATATCGGCGAGGATGGCGTCAAAGGAAATATCGGTCATGGCATCCCGTCCCGTTCAGTCGTCGGCCAGGATGCGGCTGACATCGAGCCGATACATCTGGCGGCTGCCCTCATGCACGGAATCGAAGCAGATATTGCGATTGTCGCGGCTCCAGCGCGGATGCAGGTCGCACCTGTTATGCTTGCCCAGGTCCGGCGGCGTGTAAAATTCGCCCAGGTCGTGGCGAATTCCGGTGCGGGTGTCGAAGAGGAACAGGATGCGCTTGTCGGTGAGCTTGTCCGGATAGGTGTCGGAAAGCAGCCAACGGCCATCGCTGGAATAGGTCATGTGGCCGTTCTCGGTCAGCACATCCCGCCCCACCACCTGCACGGCGCCGGTCACGTCATTATAGAGATGATAGTGGATGGAGCCGTCATGCGGCCCCCAGACGATGATTTCCTCGTCCGATTTCCACATCGGATGGGAAATCTGGTATTCCGATTTCTCATAGTCGAAGGTGCCCACCGCATCCGGATCGAAATCCTCGGCCAGTTGCGGCAGGGGATGGTCGGTGCATTCGTGCAGCCGCAGCCCGGTGCCATCGGCATTCATGCTGAACAGGCGATGCAGGAAGCAGGTTTCGTCCTCGACGCGCTCGGTCCAGCGGTGGATGAACAGAAAGCGCGTCCCGCTCGGATTGACCTCGAGATGGGTCACCCAGTGCAGGGCCTTGTCCATCGAAGCCAGCGGCTGGAAATTGCGCAGGTCGGCCAGGCTGAGCACCATGCGGTTTTCGCCGGTTTCGAGGTCCATCCAGGTGATGCCATCGTCTTCGGGCGCCAGCTCCAGCGGCAGGGTTTCCCCACTTGGCGCATAGCCGATGGTGCGATGGGTGACCCAGAAGCGCGAATAGCTCACCGAGAGGGCGAAGCGCCCATTGGGGGCGACGACATAGACCGGAAGCGGCAATTCGCGCTGTTCTCCGCTGTCCAGGTCGACGATGACGGATCGGAAATCCGAATTCATCCGGCTCGGCCTCACCGAGGGCTTTTCGGCGCGCGTGTTGAAGACGACGCTGTTGCGCTCTCCCAGCCATTGCAACTGACAGCCCATCTGCCAGTTCCACGTGGTGGTCTGCGCGATCTTGTGGAAGGCGCCGTCATCGGCCAGGTCGTAATAGCCGACCTCGGCGGTCTCGCCGCCGGTCAGGTCTCCAGTCATCATCGGCACGCGATTGGCCAGCAGGCGGGTGTCGTCGCGGCTGAAATTGCTCTTGTTGTAATAGCCGAAAAAGCTGTGCTGTTCCCCAGCGCCGACGCGCTGCGCGACTGGCAAAGAAAGCGTGGCTTCGGCGGCATTCCTGTCTGTCATGGTCTTTCCGGGCAAAATGGGCGGGGCAGGGTGCCCCGTCTGGATCAGATGGAGGGTGGGGCGGCGAGCCGGCTAAAGCGGCTCGGGATGATGGCAGGCGACCTGGTGGTCCTCGGTGGCGGCATGGGCCTGCAATTGCGGGTCGATGCGGGCGCAGATTTCGCTGGCCTTCCAGCAGCGGGTGCGGAAGCGGCATCCAGAGGGCGGATTGGCCGGGCTCGGCGGATCGCCTTGCAGGGTGATGCGCTTGCCCGTGCCGCCCTTGGCGTGGTCGGGGCTGGGCACGGCCGAGAGCAGCGCCTGGGTATAGGGATGGCGCGCCCGGCCGAACACGGCGTCGCGTTTGCCGATTTCCACGATGCGCCCCAGATACATCACCGCGATGCGCTCGCTGACATGGCGCACCACCGACAAATCGTGGCCGATGAAGATGAAGGTGAGGCCCAGATCGCGCCGCAGGCTGTCGAGCAGGTTGAGCACCTGCGCCTGCACCGAGACGTCCAGGGCCGAGACCGGCTCGTCCAGGATCAGCACCTTGGGCTTGAGCACCAGGCTGCGGGCGATGCCGACGCGCTGGCGCTGCCCGCCCGAAAGCTGATGCGGATAGCGGTTGGCGTGGCGGCTGTCGAAGCCGACGCGCTCCAGGATGGACATGACCTGGGCGCGGCGTTCGCTGGCGGGCAGGTCGAGACCATTGACCAGGAGCGGCTCCTCGACGATCTGGCGCACGGTCATGCGCGGATCGAGCGAGGCATAGGGGTTCTGGAACACCAGTTGCACCTCGCGGCGCCAGCGCCGCAACGCCGCCCCTTCGAGGGCGAACACCTCCTGGCCGTCGAAACGGAACGAGCCGGACGTGGGCTGGATCAGCCGCATCAGCGCATTGGCCATGGTGGATTTGCCGCAGCCCGATTCGCCGACCACGCCCAGCCCTTCGCCGCGCTCGACGGAAAAGGACAGATGATCCACCGCCTGGATGGGCTTGCGTTTGCGTCGCAGCAGGCCGCCGCGCACCGGGAAATGGCAGACGAGATCGGTGACCTCGATCAGAGGCCGCGGGGTCGCCGCGGCCGGCGCGGGCTGATCCTTATGCATCGGCAAGCACCTCCTCGCTGAAATGGCAGGCGGCCATGCGGCCCAGGGCGACTTCGCGCAGAGGCGGGCGCTCGCGCAGGCAGATATCGCGGCGCATCGGGCAGCGCGGGGCAAAGGCACAGCCTTGCGGCGCGTCGACCAGGCTGGCCGGGCGGCCGGCAATGGTGGGCAATTGCTGGTCGGCGTCGTCCATGCGCGGCACGCAGGCGGCCAGCGCCTTGGAATAGGGATGCGCCGCCGCCTTGAGAATGGCTTCGGGCCGGGCCATCTCGACTACCCGGCCGGCATAGAGCACGGCCACGCGGTCGGCGATTTCCGCCACCACGCCGAAATCATGGGTCACGAGCATCATGCCCATGCGGCGTTCGAGTTGCAGGCGGCGCAGCAGGTCCAGAATCTGGGCCTGCACGGTGACGTCGAGCGCGGTGGTGGGCTCGTCGGCGATCAGCAGCCTGGGATCGCAGGCCAGGGCCATGGCGATCATCACGCGCTGGCGCATGCCGCCGGAGAATTCGTG
>NZ_JAUCDN010000166.1:0-7520 GCF_034675085.1 Devosia sp. | reverse complement strand
ATCGCGTTTCCGAACCGCAAAACCGTTTCCACTTTTGCTGGAAACGCTCTAGCCGGAATAATGCCGGGGAGAGATGCCAGTCATGGCCTCCTCAGCAGGTGACGCGGATTTCGCCGTAGCCGGTCATGCCGTTTTCGCCGGCGGAGACCACGGCCAGGGTGCAGCCGATGGCGGGCAGGGCCAGCGCGCCGCCCGAGGCGATGACGGTGCCGTCCGCGAGAGACAGAAAGCCATTGTCGACGCTGCCGATAGAAACGGTGCCGGTGGTGCCGCAAATGGGATAGGTGTCGCCGGCGGCAACCAGAAAGCGCGTGCCGGTGGGCAGGCAATCGCCACCGCTGGCGGATGCCGCGGCCGGGGGCGTGGCGGGCAGGGCGGCACTGGCGGCGGGGGGCGTGGCGGCGGGCGCGCTGCGCCAGTTCTCTTCCAGGATGGCCAGGCGGTTGGCCAAATCCTGCAAGGCGGCGCTGTCGGTGCCCGAGGGGGCGCCCTGCTGGCGGGCGTAAAGCTCCAGGCTGAGGCGCAATTGCGCGACATCGGTCGCCAGCCGCGTCATCTCACGCTGCGTTTCGGCCTGCATCCAGAAGGCGCCCGCCAGGCCTGCGAGGCCGATGACGCCCAGGCCGGCAACCAGCGCCGGCAACAGGCGGCGGGGGCGGGCAGGGGGCTCGCCTCCGATCCGCTGCTCCTGCCCGGTGCTGATGTCTGCCGGTTCATCCACGACGCTTCACTCCATGCCGCCCGCGCCACTCAGATCGCCCGCGATTGCGGCGGCGATATGGTCCGGCGCGCTTTCAGGGCCGGGCCGGCGGCGTGTGCGGCCTGGGCGCGGTCTGGCCGGTGATGACCGGGGCGACATTGGCGTCGCGGCCGCCGAAAATATTGCCGAAAAAGCCGGTTACGGCGGTGTTGATGGCTTCGCCCCGCTCCTTGGCGGCGGCATCGGCTGCCGCCTGCCGTTCAGTTTCGGCTACGGCGCGGGCGGCGCGCTGGGTCTCGGCGTCCACGGCGCTGGCGAAGGCGACCTTGTCGGCCTGCTGACGGGCGGCCAGGGCCGAATTGGGCTGGGTCGCCGGGCAGACGCCAAGCGGATTGAGCGCCCCGCCGCCGGCCGGGTTGAAGATATACTGGCGCTCGCACACGTCCCAGGCGGGCGGGGTACGCGTCAGGTCGAACAGGTCATAGCCTTCCTTGATGTTCTGCCAGAAGCCGATATGGGGGCTGGAGGCATTTTTGGCCAGATTGGCCACATTCATGCGGAAGGGGAAGAGCTGGAGCTGGAAGCTGGGATTGCCGCCCTTGAAGGTCTCGCGGGCCAGGGCATAGATCTCGGCGATGCCGTCATCGGTCATGGCATAGCACCCGCGCGAGGAGCAGTCGCCATGCACCATCAGGTCGCTGCCGGTGCGGCCATGGGCGCGGTCGAACTTGTTGGGAAAGCCGGTGTTGAAGGCCAGATAATAGCTGGACTTGGGGTTCATCAGGCCGGGGGTGATGGTGTAGAAACCCTCCGGGCTCTGGCGGTCGCCTTCCTTGATCTTGGGGCCCAGATCGCCGGAAAAGGCGCAGATCTCATAGGTCTTGAACAGCTTGAACTGGCCGCTATTGGTGCGCTTCCACACCTCAAGGGCCTTTTCCTGCTTGAAGATGCGGATGACCATGGCCTCGCCGGGCGATGAGCCCATATTGCGCAGGCCCGCCAGCGTGGCGCCGGGCAAAGGCTGGTTGTGCCGGTTGTCGCTGGATTTGGGCAGGAAGCCGCCGCAGGCGGCCAGAGCGAAAGCCACCCAGGCCACGAGAACGACAGCGGAGATTTTGCGAAGGATCGAAGAAGTCACTTGGTGTCGGTCCGGCAGAAAAAGGGGCGGCGAACCCCTGAGAATCCATGGTTGCCCAAGCATGGGAAAAGCTGGTGAATTAAGCCTTACCACGCCGCCGAAAACCCCGGAAGCCGGGCAGTATCACGCAAGTGTGTGTGGATAGCGCGGCCGGTGGCCGGGTGGCTCGCTCACCACCCTCCCCTTGCGGGGCGGGATAAAGGGTGGGGAATGGCCAGCCCCGATATTCGGGCTCTCGGCACTCCCTCCCTTCCTCTCCCGTCAAGGGGGAGGCGCCGCGCGGTGGCCGGGGCGGGATCGTGGGTTGTGTGAATACCCTACAGCGCCGTGCCGATGGCGAGGAATTTCTCGCGCCGCTGCTCGCGGGTTTCCAGGCGTCCCTTGCCGGCGAACTCGCCGAGGAAATCGGCAATGGCCGTGCGCGTCGCCTCCATCACCGCGCCATGGTGGCGGTGGGCGCCGCCGGCCGGCTCGGGAATGATGGCGTCGATGACGCCGAAGCCGAGCAGGTCCTGGGCGGTGATCTTCTGGGCGGTGGCCATGTCCTGGGCGCGCGCGGCGTCGCGGAAGAGGATGGACGCGCCGGCTTCGGGGGAAATCACCGAATAGATGGAATTTTCCAGCATCAGCACGCGATTGGCCACGGCGATGGCGATGGCGCCGCCCGAGCCGCCCTCGCCGATGATGATGGCGATATTGGGCACGCCCAGCTCAAGGCATTTCTCGGTGGAGCGGGCAATGGCCTCGGCCTGGCCGCGCTCCTCGGCGCCGATGCCGGGATAGGCCCCGGCGGTATCGACGAAGGAAATCAGCGGAATGTTGAACCGGTCGGCCATTTCCATGATGCGCACGGCCTTGCGGTAGCCCTCGGGGCTGGCCATGCCGAAATTATGCCGGAGGCGGGTCTCGGTGGAATTGCCCTTTTCCTGGCCCAGAACGGCGATCGGCTGGCCGTTGAAGCGCCCGAAACCGGCCTGGAGCGCGGCGTCCTCCCGATATTTGCGGTCGCCGGCCAGCGGCGTCCATTCGGTGACGAGGTGGCTCACATAATCGGAAAAATGCGGGCGCTGGGGGTGGCGGGCCACCTGGGTCTTCTGCCAGGGGGTGAGCTTCTTGTAGATCTCGGCCAGCGCTTCCTCGGCGCGGCTGGACAGGCGATTGACCTCCTCATCGATGGAAACGGCCTCATCGGCCGCCGCCAGGGATTTGAGTTCGGCGATCTTGCCTTCCAGTTCGGCCACCGGCTTTTCGAAATCGAGATAAGACTGCATGCCATCCGCCCCGTTCGGGTCTGTTCGTGGACCCCTTCACGGGCCGCTGCTGTTGCGCTTCAAATTGGCCGGAAAGTGGCGATGGCGCAACGCCAAGTCAAGGCTTAGCCACCCCGGCATGGGGGCAAATCGACGCCTTTACCCCCGTTGCGAGGCCAAAGGATGGTGCGTCTCGACCAGATGGCGGAGCTTTTCGTCCAGCACATGGGTGTAGATCTGGGTGGTGGAAATGTCGGAATGGCCCAAGAGCATCTGCACCACGCGCAGATCGGCGCCCCCGGCCAGCAAATGGCTGGCAAAGGCATGGCGCAGCACATGCGGGGCCACCCGCGCCGCGCCGATCCCCGTTCGCGCCGCCAGCGCCTTGAGATCGCGGGCGAAGACCTGGCGGCTGAGATAGCCCTCGGCGCCATTGGCGGGAAAGAGGAAGATGTCGGATTTCTCCAGCGTTCCGGCCCAGGTGCGCACCGCGTCGCGCGCCCTGTCGTTGAGGGGAACGATGCGCTCCTTGCGGCCCTTGCCGGTCACGGTGAGGAAGCTTGCGTCGCGCATCACGGCATTGCGGCGCAGGCTCACCAGCTCGCTGACGCGCAGGCCGGTGGCGTAGAGCAGCTCCAAAAGGCAATAAAGCCGCAGCGCCGCCGCCTGCTTGTCCGGGCGGGCGGGCGCGGCGGCCTCCGCCTCGGCCATGGCCAGAAGGCGGTCGACCTCGGCCACCGAGAGCACCTTGGGCAGGGGCCTGCGGCTTTTGGGGCTGGCGACGATGCGGGTGGGATCGTCCCCGCGCAGCCCCTCGGCGCAGAGGAATTTGTGAAGCTGGCGGATAGCCGAGAGGCGCCGCGCCGAGGAGGCGGCGGAAAGCCCTTCGAGCCGCAGCCGGTCGAGATAGGCGGTGACGAGATCGCGATCGGCGGTGAGCAGGGTCTGGCCCCGGCCGGTGACATGGCCGGAATAATCGGCCAGGTCGCGCCGATAGGCGGCAATGGTATTGGCCGCCGCGCCGCGCTCGGCGCTCATCATTTCGAGAAACGCCCCGACCAGATGGTTTTCGCTCATGGCGTGGATGCTTCCGGTGCGGACGTTTCCGGCTCTGTGGCGCCGGGCAGGCTCGGCTGGCCGCCGGACAGCAGGTCGCGCTGGGGAATGCGGATGGTCACGTCCTTCTGCGTCGGCTCGACAAAGCTGACCAGGGCGAACATGCCGGCATAGACCAGGCCGGCAAGGAAAATCAGGGTGATGACAAGGCGGATAAGCGTGGGCATGGCAGTCCGGCTGGATGATTGCCGATAGTCTCACAGCAAAAGGTTGCATTTGTATGGGCATAGTGGTCCGGCATGGCGCGGTCTGCAAGTTCTTGACAGCAGGGGGCGGGAGAGGTTGATAGCCACCAGCATCAAGGAGCGTATCGTGAACCGACCCGACGCGGCAGTGCGGCAGGCCCGCGCCGAGGATCTAGCCGGGCGGCTTGCCGGCCGGCCATTGGTGCTTGTCGGCATGATGGGCGCCGGCAAGACCACGGTGGGGCGGCGGCTGGCCAGCCGGCTGGGCCGGCAATTTCTCGACAGCGACGAGGAAATCGAAAAAGCCGCGCAAATGACCATTCCCGATATTTTCGAAAAGCGCGGGGAAGCCGAATTCCGCGCCGGGGAGACCCGCGTCATCGCTCGCGTGCTCAAGCAGGAGCATGTGGTGCTGGCCACCGGAGGCGGGGCCTTCATCAATGCCGATACCCGCGCCCTGGTCAAACAAGGGGCGGTGTCGGTCTGGCTCAAGGCCGATATCGATGTGCTGTTCGAGCGGGTCTCGCGGCGCTCCAACCGGCCTTTGCTCAAGACCGCCGATCCGCGCGCCACGCTCAAAAAGCTCATCGAGGATCGCTATCCCATCTATGCCGAGGCCGATGTGACGGTGACCTCGCGCGAGGTGCCGCACGACCAGGTGGCGGGCGACGTCATCACGGCAGTGCTCGATTTTCTGGAAAAGGAAGACTAGGCCATGGCCGAGATCAGCCATCAGGTTCACGTGGCGCTGGGCGCGCGGGCCTATGATATTCTTGTCGGCCCGCGCCTCATCGACGAGGCGGGATCGATTCTGGCCGAGCGCTTCCCGGGGCGGCGCTTCGGCATCATCACCGATGAGAATGTCGCGCGCACGCATCTGCCGCGCCTTTTGGCCGCGCTGGACGGGGCGGGCATCGATCACGCCGAAATCGTGCTGCCGGCGGGCGAGAGCACCAAGAGCTGGGCCTTTCTCGGCCAGGCCGTCGAGGCGCTGCTGGCGGCAAGGCTGGAGCGGGGCGATCTGGTCATCGCGCTGGGCGGCGGGGTGATCGGGGACCTGGCCGGGTGCGCCGCCGCGCTGGTGCGGCGCGGCATGGGGTTCGTGCAGATGCCGACCTCGCTTCTGGCGCAGGTGGACTCCTCGGTGGGCGGCAAGACCGGCATCAATTCCCCCCATGGCAAGAATTTGATCGGGGCCTTCCACCAGCCCAAACTGGTGCTGGCGGACCTGTCCACGCTCGACACGCTGCCGGCGCGTCAGTTTGCCGCCGGCTATGCGGAAGTAGTCAAATATGGCCTGATCGACGATGCCGCCTTTTTCGAGTGGCTGGAAGCGAACCGCGAGGAGATCTTCGCCGGCGGCCCGGCGCGGGGCGAGGCCATCGCCCGCTGCTGCGCCCACAAGGCGCGGGTGGTGATCGAGGACGAAACCGAGCAGGGGGCGCGGGCGCTGCTCAATCTGGGCCATACGTTCGGGCATGCGCTGGAAAAGGACACCGGCTATTCCGACCGGCTGCTGCATGGCGAGGGCGTCGCCATCGGCATGGTGCTGGCGCATCGCTTCTCGACAAGGCTGAGGCTGGCGCCGGGGCAGGATGGGGCCCGCGTCGCCGCCCACTTGCGACAGGCGGGGCTGCCCACCATGTTGGGGGATATCCCCGGCACGCTGGGCGCCACCGAAACGCTGATGGCGGCCATCGCGCAGGACAAGAAGGTGTCGCGCGGCGCGCTGACCTTCATCCTCACCCGCGGGATCGGCCAGGCCTTTATCGAAAAGAATGTCGAGGCCGCCCAGGTCTCGGATTTTCTGGACGAGGCCCGCGCCGGCTGAAACTATTGCACCGGCAGGACCTCGATGGCCAGGGCATGCATGCGCCCGGCCAGGTCGGCCGAAAGGACATCCATGATGGCGCGGTGTTGCGCCACGCGGCTCATCCCGTCAAAATGGCGGGCCGCGATTCTGACACGAAAATGGGTTTCACCACCCTCGCGCCAGCCGGCATGGCCGAAATGCTTGCTGGATTCGTCGATCACCTCGAGGAATGCGGGGGCAAAGCGCTCGGTGAGCTTGGCGGCGATGATGTCTGTGGCATTCATGGCGTTGAGCCCTCAATCTGGTTTTGACACGTACTAGGCGGAATGAAACTGCAATCCAAGCTCTTCGATACCATCCGCATCCGTCCGCGCCGGGAAGAAAAGCCCGAGCGCCCGGCCGTCATGTGTGAATGGGAAGGCTGCGAGGAAGCCGGCGATTATCGCGCGCCCAAGGGCCATCGCAGCGAAGGGCAGTATCACCATTTCTGCCTCGAACATGTCCGGCACTATAACAACGCCTTCAATTTCTTCGCCGGAATGGACAAGGACGAGCTTGAAGAAGCGCTGCATGCGCCGCCCAAGGCGGAGACGCGCTCCAGCTTCGCCACCGGCAATCCCGGCGCGCGCGGGCCGCGCGCGGCGCGGGAATCGCTGCGCCCCGGCGATAAATTCGGCGATCCCTTCGGGGTCTTTGCCCGCTATCGGCACCGGCAGGCGCAAAAGCCCGCCACGGAACGGGTAAGGCCGCTGCATGAGCAGGACCGGCGGGCCCTGGAGGTGCTGGGCTTTACCGGCCGCGCGCCCTCCAACGAGATCAAGCAGGCCTATAAGCGCCTGGTCAAAATCCACCACCCCGACGCCAATGGCGGCGACAAATCCTCAGAAGAGCGGCTGCGCGCCATCATCGCGGCCTATTCGCACCTCAAGAAAACCGGCCATGTGACGAAATAGAACCCTGCCGCTTTGGCTGTTCCCTGCGTCTCATTGCTGCTATAGAGCCCCCGACTTTCCCGCCTTTTTTCCTTGCAAGAGCCCTGCCATGACTGAGTTCACCAATCTGCCCGATACCGAATATTCGGCCCGGGAACTGTTCGGCATCGATACCGACATGATGGTGAAGGGCTACAGGGAAGCCAACAGCCACGTGCCCCCGGTCGACCCGGATTACCTGTTCGACCGCAACACCACCCTGGCGATCCTGGCCGGCTTCCAATACAACCGCCGCGTCATGGTGCAGGGCTATCACGGCACCGGCAAATCCACCCATATCGAGCAGGTCGCCGCCCGCCTCAACTGGCCGTGCGTGCGCGTCAACC
>NZ_JAUCDN010000165.1:0-7551 GCF_034675085.1 Devosia sp. | reverse complement strand
CCGCCGTGCAGCGCCAGTCCGCGCTCGGCTTCAAGGAATGGCTGCGCCGGGTCGATTTGCTGCTGATCGACGACATGCAGTTCCTGCAGGGCAAGTCGGCCACCGAGTTCGGCCATACCCTGGGAACGCTTCTCACCGGCGCCAAGCAGGTGGTGGTGGCGGGCGACGCGCCCCCGCGTGACCTCGAAATGATCGATGAGCGCATCCGCTCGCGTCTGTCGGGCGGCCTGGTCGTGCCGATTTCCGGCTTTGACCTCGATCTGCGCCGGGCCATCGTGCAGCGCCGCGCCGAACATTCCGCCGCGCGCTACGGCATGCATTTCCCGCCCGCTGTGCTCGACTATGTCGCCCGCGCCGTGGTCAGCCATGGCCGCGACCTGGACGGGGCGGTCAACCGGCTCGTCGCCGCCAATCAATTGACCGGCGAACTCATCACCGTGCCCCTGGCCGAAAAGACCCTGGGCGACCTGATCCGCAGCCGCGAGGCGCGCCGCGTGCGCATCGAGGACATCCTCAAGATCGTCTCGCGCCACTACAAGGTGCCACGCAACGAATTGCTCTCGGCTCGCCGCAGCCGCGACGTGGTCCGCCCCCGCCAGATCGCCATGTTCCTGGCCAAGGCGCTGACCAGCCGCTCGCTGCCTGAAATCGGCCGGCGTTTCGGCGGCCGCGATCACACCACCGTGCTTCATTCGGTGCGCAAGGTCGAGCAGATGATCAAGGACGATACCGAGCTGGCGCAGGAAATCGAACTGCTCAAGCGCATGCTTGAGGAATAAGCGGCGCCGCCCTTGCTAATCCGTTCACAAATTGTAAATGTCCAAGCCCCGGATCGCCCGGGGCTTGTGCTGTCCGCGTAGTGCCAGGAATTGCCCGCATGAAAGTCACCCTCGAACGCAATCATCTGCTCAAATCCTTGGGCCATGTGCATCGGGTGGTGGAGCGCCGGAATACCTATCCCATCCTGGCCAATGTGCTCTTCCGCGCCGGTGATGACCGGGTCGAACTGCGCGCCACCGACCTCGATATCGAGGTCACCGAATCCGTGCCGGCCATGGTCTCCACCTCCGGCACCACCACGGTTCCGGCCCATACGCTTTATGAAATCGTCCGCAAGCTCAGCGACGGCGCCGAAGTCCGGCTCGAAACCGATGGCGGGGACAATATGGTGCTGACCTCGGGGCGGTCGCGCTTCAACCTGGCCTGTCTCAACCCCGAGAGTTTCCCCGATCTCAAATCGGGCAGTTTCGGGCACGAATTCACCATGCCCGCCGAGGCGCTGCGCGAGCTGATCGAGCGCACCCAATTCGCCATCTCCAATGAGGAGACGCGCTATTATCTCAATGGCATCTACCTGCACACCGTCGAGGTGAGCGGAGTTGGGTCGGTACTGCGTGCCGTCGCCACCGATGGCCACCGCCTGGCCCGCGCCGAGATCGATGCGCCTGCCGGCGCCGTTGGCATGCCCGGCATCATCGTGCCCAAAAAGACCGTGGGCGAGGTGCAAAAACTGCTCGATGGCGCCGAGGGCGAGGTCAAGGTCGAGGTGAGCGACACCAAGATCCGCGTCACCTCCGGCTCGGTCGTGCTGCTCTCCAAGCTCATCGAAGGCACTTTCCCCGATTATGACCGGGTGACCCCCAAGAACAACGACAAGCAGATGACCGTCGATCGCGCCAGCTTCGCCACGGCGGTCGATCGCGTCTCCACCATCGCCTCCGATCGCGGCGGCAAGGCGGTGAAGCTCCATGCCAATGCCGGCCAGCTCGAGCTGTCGGTGACCAATCCCGATCACGGCACGGCCAGCGAGGAGCTGGCGGTGGAATTCGATACCGATGGGTTCGAGATCGGGTTCAACGCCCGCTATCTGCTCGACATCATCGGCCAGATCCGCTCCGACAGCGCGCTGTTCCTCTTCAACGACGCGGGCTCGCCCACGCTGGTCAAGGAAGAGGGGGAAACCCGGGCGCTCTATGTTCTGATGCCGATGCGTGTCTGAGGTCCGGGCCATCCGCCACCTCTCCCGCCTGCGTCTGACCGCCTTTCGCAATTATGCCGCGGCGGCGCTGGATATCGGGCCTCGCCACCTCGTACTTACCGGGCCCAACGGCGCCGGCAAGACCAATCTGCTCGAGGCCATTTCCGTGCTCTCCCCCGGCCGAGGGTTGCGCGGCGCCAGCTTCGAGACCCTGCAGGCCGCCGGCAGCGATATCGGCTGGGCTGTGGCGGCGACGGTTGAAACTCCCGATGGTCCCGCCGATATCGGTACCGGTGCCAGTCCCGAGGGGGGGCGGCGCGTGCGCATCAACGGCGCCAATGCCCGCTCCATCGAGGCGATGAGCGACTATCTGCGCGTGCTCTGGCTGACACCGGCCATGGATGGGCTGTTTTCCGGCCCTGCCGGTGACCGGCGGCGGTTTCTCGATCGGCTGGTCACGACCCTCATTCCCTCTCATTCCGCCGCGGTGAGCGATTATGAAAAGGCCATGCGTCAGCGCAATCGCCTGCTTGCCGAAGAGGGCGATCCTCACTGGCTGGCGGCCATCGAGGCGCAGATGGCCGAATTGGGCGCCTCGATCCATCTGGCCCGCGCCGATAGCCTCGGCCATCTCCAGGCCCTGATCCGGCAAAGTCTCGAGGACGGTAGTTTCCCGGCCGCGCAACTGGCCCTCACCCCGCTTTTTGAGGGAGAGAGCGAGCCCGTGCCCTCCGGCGCCCTGGAAGAGGCGCTGGCGGGGGCCTGGCGGGCCGGGCGCGGGCTTGATCGGGCCGCAGGACGCACCATATCAGGACCACACCGCGTCGATCTCGAGGTGACCTACGCCCAAAAGGCTATGCCGGCCGCGCTGGGCTCCACCGGCGAGCAAAAGGCCCTGCTGATCGGGCTGATTCTCGCCCATGCGCGATTGGTACGTCTCAGGACCGGCATCACGCCGTTCCTGCTGCTCGACGAGATCGCCGCCCATCTTGATCCCGACCGGCGGCGAGCTCTTTTCGTCGCGCTGGACGGGCTGGAAACCCAATGCTTCCTCACCGGAACCGACGCCGTGCTCTTTGAAGCACTGGGCGATCGGGCGCAGATGGTGAGCGTGCGCGAGGGCAGGCTCGCCTTGGCGTGATTCATCCCCCGGAATTGCCCCGAAAAGGGCCATTTTGCTTGGGGATATACCCCCGTTCCGCTAGAACGGAAGCACTCTGAAAACGACTGATTCGGACCTCATGAGCGATAGCGAAAACCCGATCCCCAATACCGAATACGGCGCCGACAGCATCAAGGTGCTCAAGGGCCTCGATGCGGTGCGCAAGCGCCCCGGCATGTATATCGGGGATACCGACGACGGTTCGGGCCTGCACCACATGGTCTATGAGGTGGTGGACAATGCCATCGACGAGGCCCTGGCCGGTCATGCCGACCTCGTCACGGTGACGCTCAACGCCGATGGCTCGGTTTCGGTTACCGACAATGGTCGTGGCATTCCCACCGGCATCCACAAGGAAGAGGGCGTCTCGGCGGCCGAGGTCATCATGACCCAGCTCCATGCCGGGGGCAAGTTCGACCAGAATTCCTACAAGGTGTCCGGCGGCCTGCATGGCGTCGGCGTCTCGGTGGTCAATGCCCTTTCGGTCTGGCTGCGCCTGCGCATCCGTCAGAAGGGTCAGATCCACGAGATGAGCTTTACCCATGGCGAGGCTGACGCTCCGCTCAGGGTCGTGGGGGAGTATGAGGGGCGCTCGGGCACCGAGGTGATCTTCCTGCCCAGTTCCGACACCTTCTCCATGGTGGAGTTCGACTTCAAGACGCTGGAACACCGCCTGCGCGAAATGGCCTTCCTCAATTCCGGCGTGCGCATCGTGCTGAGCGATCTGCGCCATCCCGAGCCGGTCACCACCGAGCTGCATTACGAAGGCGGACTGGAAGCCTTCGTGCGCTATCTCGACAAGTCCAAGGCCGGCGTCATCGACAAGCCGATCAGCATGGGCGGGGAGCGCGACGGCATCACCGTCGAAGTGGCGCTGCAGTGGAACGATAGCTACCACGAAAACGTGCTCTGCTTCACCAACAACATCTTCCAGCGCGATGGCGGCACTCATCTGGCCGGGCTGCGCGGCGCGCTGACGCGCCAGGTGGTCGGCTATGCCGAAAGCTCAGGCATCGCCAAGAAGGAAAAGGTGTCGCTGACCGGCGATGACACGCGCGAAGGGTTGACCTGCGTGCTCTCGGTCAAGGTGCCCGATCCCAAATTCTCATCTCAGACCAAGGACAAGCTGGTCTCCTCCGAAGTGCGGCCCGTGGTGGAGAGCATCGTCAACGACAGGCTCGGTCAATGGTTCGAGGAGCATCCAAACGAGGCGCGCGTCATCGTCGGCAAGGTGGCCGAGGCGGCTGCGGCCCGCGAGGCGGCGCGCAAGGCGCGCGAGCTGACCCGCCGCAAGGGGGCGCTGGAAATCTCCTCGCTTCCCGGCAAGCTCGCCGATTGTCAGGAGCGCGACCCGGCCAAGAGCGAAATCTTCATCGTGGAAGGCGACTCGGCCGGTGGCTCGGCCAAGCAGGGCCGTGATCGTTCCAACCAGGCCGTCTTGCCGCTGCGCGGCAAGATCCTCAATGTCGAGCGGGCGCGTTTTGATCGCATGATCTCGTCCGACCAGGTCGGCACGCTGATCACCGCGCTGGGCACCGGCATTGGCCGCGAGGAATTCAACGCCGATAAGCTGCGCTACCACAAGATCATCATCATGACCGACGCCGACGTGGACGGCGCCCACATCCGCACGCTGCTGCTCACCTTCTTCTACCGGCAGACCCCGGAGCTGATCGAGCGCGGCCATATCTACATCGCCCAGCCCCCGCTCTACAAAGCCACCCGTGGCCGGTCCGAGCAATATCTCAAGGACGAGCGGGCGCTCGAGGATTACCTGCTCGACGCCGGACGGGACGAGGCTGTGCTCAAGACCCGTAACGGCGCCGAGCATGCCGGGGCCGATCTGCTCTCCATTCTCAACCAGGCCCGCGACATCACCTATGCCATCGACAATCTCAATACCCGCTACAACCGGAACCTTGTCGAACAGGCTGCAATTGTCGGCGGGCTCGATCCCGAGGGCATAGCCCATCCGGCCAAGGCCGAGGCCACCATGACCCGCATCGCCAACCGGCTCGACCGTATTTCGGACGAGCTTGAGCGCGGCTGGCAAGGCTCGGTCACCGATGACGAGGGACTGGCCTTCTCGCGCACGGTGCGCGGCGTCGCCGAAAGCCACCAGCTCGATAAGGCTCTGCTTCACAGTGCAGACGCGCGCAAGCTGCGCCAATTGGCCGAGCGGCTCGACGAAGTCTATGGTGGTGTGCCCACGCTCAGCCGCAAGGGCGAGAATACGCCCATTCATGGGCCCTCCTCGCTGTTCAAGGCCGTCACCGATGCCGGCCGCAAGGGCGTGTCGCTGCAACGCTACAAGGGCCTTGGCGAAATGAACGCCTCCCAGCTCTGGGAAACCACGCTCGACCCCAATGCCCGCACCCTGCTCAAGGTCGAGATCGATGAGTCCAGTCAGGCAGATGAGATCTTCACCGCTCTCATGGGCGATCTGGTCGAGCCTAGGCGCGATTTCATCCAGGAAAATGCGCTCAATGTGAGCAATCTGGACGTCTGATCGAGCCTTTGCCGGGCGTACTGCTCTTTCTGTGCGCGGAGCATTGTTCGCTCAAATGCGCCACTGCGTTGCCGCGAGCTGGCTTTTTGGCGCGCGCGGAACCACATAATGACTCCGTACCGCGCTGAGGCGGCGGGCTCCGCACGAGGCAAGACATGAAAAAGATCGGCTTTTTGTCCTTCGGACATTGGAATTCCTCGCCGCAATCGGGCACGCGCTCGGCCTCAGATGCCCTGCTGCAATCGATCGACCTGGCGGTGACCGCCGAGGAATTGGGAGCCGATGGCGCCTATTTCCGCGTCCATCACTTTGCCCGCCAGCTCGGCTCGCCCTTCCCGTTGCTCTCGGCTATCGGCGCTCGCACCAAAAGCATCGAGATCGGCACGGCCGTCATCGACATGCGCTATGAAAACCCGCTCTACATGGCCGAGGATGCCGGCGCCGCCGACCTGATCGCCGGCGGGCGCCTGCAACTGGGCATCAGCCGCGGCTCGCCCGAACAGGTCATCGATGGCTGGCGCTATTTCGGCTACCAGCCCCAGGATGGCCAGACCGATGCCGACATGGCCCGCACCAACGCGGAAATCTTCCTCGAAATTCTCAAGGGCAGGGGCTTCGCCCAGCCCAATCCCCGCCCCATGTTCCCCAATCCGCCGGGCCTGTTGCGCATCGAACCCCATTCCGAAGGGCTGCGCGAGCGCATCTGGTGGGGTTCGGCCACCAATGACACGGCCATCTGGGCGGCGAAACTGGGCATGAATTTGCAGTCCTCGACGCTCAAATTCGACGAGACCGGCAAGCCTTTCCATATCCAGCAGGCCGAGCAGATTCGCGCCTATCGCGCCGCCTGGAAAGAGGCCGGCCACGCCTTCGAGCCGCGCGTATCGGTCAGCCGTTCCATCTTCGCTCTGGTCAATGACAAGGACCGGATGTATTTCGGCGGCGGCAAGGAGGAGGACAGCTTCGGCTTCATCGAGGAAAATGTCCGGGCCGTTTTCGGCCGCGGCTATGCCGCCGAACCCGACATGCTGATCCGCGACCTGGCGGAGGACGAGGCCATTGCCGAGGCCGATACGCTGCTGCTCACCGTCCCCAACCAGCTCGGGGTCGATTACAATGCCCATGTCATCGAGGCCGTGCTCAAGCACGTCGCCCCGGCGCTGGGCTGGCGCTAGGGCAGAAAAAACCCCGAGCCCTCGCAGTCATTGGCCCGCCAATAGGCGTCGGCTGGGGTAAAGCGGCCCATGGCCTGCTTTTCCACCAGCGCCGTGAAGGCCATGGCGCGGCATTCGTCCGCGCCCGCCACCACGTGAACCATTTCGTGCAGCAAGGTGAGCACGCGCAGCGCTTCGCTGCCGGGGCGGAAGAATTGCGGACAGAGCACCAGCTGGACCGCGCCCTCCGCAGGGGGCAGGTGCACAAAGGCAGCGTAACGCCCGCACGATCCCGTCGCTTCAGCGCGGATGATCGGCGCCACCGTCACGGGACCACCCCAATGGCGTGAGGAAAAACGCTGCAAGGTCAACGCATCGTGATAGGTCTCGACATCGACCCCGAAAACCGTTGCAGGCAGGCGCGGCCTGGCCGTCTCGAACTGGATGATGGCGCGTTCCAGCGCGGCCTCATATAGAGTCTGTCGCTCTGCCGCCACCAAGGGGACGGCGAAGATCGACAGAGTAAGGATAAAAAGCGCCTGGCGCATCGGGCATCCTCATTGTGCTGTCGTGGCAACACCTGCCCCCTCAGCGGTAAAATTCCACATAAACCGGCCACAATTGCCCGAAACAAGAGCCTATGACCGCGTGGAGCGTGCGGGAAGACGGTTCTTCCCCTTCACGAGCCGGTCAGGTTCGGCCTTAACCTTTCGCTAAGCTTCGGTTTCCCAAAGGGAGCGAACGCGCT
>NZ_JAUCDN010000164.1:0-7559 GCF_034675085.1 Devosia sp. | reverse complement strand
CATGAAGATGCGCGTGCTCTATACCGGCCGCCGCCGCCAGCCTAACATGCCCAATGACTATTACGACAGCCTCATCGACATGGCCCGCGACGCCGACTGGCTGGTGCTCATCGCTCCCGGCGGCAGGGGCACCGACGGCATTGTCTCGCGCGCGGTGCTCGAGGCGCTGGGGCCGCAGGGCAGGCTGGTCAATATCGCCCGCGGCTCGCTGGTCGATCAGGTGGCGCTGCTCGATCTGCTGGGCAATGGTGGGCTTGGCGGCGCCGCGCTCGATGTCTTTGCCGACGAGCCCAACGTGCCCGAGGGCTTCTTCGCCCTCGACAATGTCGTGCTCTCGCCCCATCAGGGCAGTGGCACGCTCCAGACCCGCGATGCCATGGGCGCGCTGCTGGTGGCCAATCTCGACGCCCATTTTGCTGGCGAACCGCTGCTCAGCGCCGTGGTGTGACCATGGCCCCCACCGAGCAGATCGACGCCTATATCGCCGCCCTGGACGATTGGCGCGGGCCGATGCTGGCGAGATTGCGCCGCGCCATCCTCGCCGCCGACCCGGCGGTTGCCGAGGCGTGGAAATATCGCGGCAGCCCGGTCTGGGAGTGCGACGGTCCCATCGCCGTGGGTAATGCCCACAAGGACAAGGTCAAGCTCACCTTCTCTCACGGCGCCAGCCTCGACGACCCCGGCGCCCTGTTCAATAACGGCAAGGGCAGCGTCTGGCGCGCCATCGATGTTTTCGCCGGCGACAGCATCGACGAGGCGGCGCTGACCGCGCTGGTCCGCCGCGCCATCGCCCATAACCGCGCCCGCAAGGGCCGCTGAAGACCATGGAGACGACCATGAGCGAATGGTGGCGGGGCGGAGTGATCTATCAGGTCTATCCGCGCTCCTTTCAGGACAGCAATGGCGACGGCATCGGCGATCTGCCCGGCATCATCGCCCGGCTCGACCATATCGCCAGCCTGGGGGTGGATTGCATCTGGCTTTCCCCCATCACCCAGTCGCCCCAGGCCGATATGGGCTACGACGTCTCCGATTATCGCGAGGTCGACCGCCTTTTCGGCTCGCTCCAGGATTTCGACAGCCTGGTCGAACAGGCCCATGCGCGCGGTCTCAAAATCATCATGGACCAGGTAGTCAGCCACACCTCGGACCAGCACCCCTGGTTCCAGGAAAGCCGCCTCAACCGCACCAATGCCAAGGCCGACTGGTATGTCTGGGCCGATCCGCTCCCCGATGGCTCCCCGCCCAATAACTGGCCCGCCGTCTTCGGCGGCCGCGCCTGGGAGTGGAACCCCACGCGCGGGCAATATTACCTGCACAATTTCCTCGCCAGCCAGCCCGATCTCAATTTCCACAATCCCGAAGTGCAGCAGGCCGTGCTCGACATCATGCGCTTCTGGCTCGAAAGGGGCCTCGACGGCTTCCGCCTCGATACGGTCAACTATTATTTCCACGACAGCAAGCTGCGCTCCAATCCGCCCAACAAGCGCGACGAGCATCTGCCCTATGCGGTCAATCCCTATGACATGCAGGAGCACAAATATTCCAAGAGCCAGCCGGAAAACCTGGCCTTCCTCAAGCGCGTCCGGGCCCTGCTCAACGAGTTTCCCGGCACCACCTCGGTGGGCGAGGTCGGCGACAGCCACCGCTCGGTCGAGTTGATGGCCGCCTATACGTCCGGCGGCGATGCGCTGCATATGTGCTATGGCTTCGACTTTCTCGGGCCCCAGTTCACCGCCGCCCATTTCCGCAAGAATATCGAGAAATTCTTCCAGGCCGGCCCCGATGGCTGGCCCTGCTGGAGCTTTTCCAACCACGACGTGCCCCGCCATGTGACGCGCTGGTCCGCCCATGGCGCCGCGCCTGCTGGCCTGGCCCGCCAGACGGCGGCGCTGCTGCTCTCGCTGCGCGGTTCGGTCTGCCTCTATCAGGGCGAGGAACTGGGCCTGCCCGAAACCGATCTCCTCTTCGAGGAGCTGACCGATCCGCGCGGCATCCGCTTCTGGCCCGAGGACAAGGGGCGCGATGGCTGCCGCACGCCCATCCCCTGGGAGGCGGGCGAGGCCCCCAATGGTTTTTCCACCGGCAGGCCCTGGCTGCCGGTCAAGCCGGCGCAGTCGGCGCTGAACGTCGCCGATCAGAATGCCGACCCGGCCTCGCTGCTGGCCTTTTACCGGGCGCTTGTCGCCTGGCGCAAAACCCTGACGGCCCTGCGCCAGGGCGCCATCGCCTTCCACAAGGCGCCCGAGCCGATCCTGGCCTTCACCCGCCGGCACGAGGCAGAGGAGATTTTCTGCGTCTTCAATCTCTCCCCCGCCCCGGTCGAAATCCAGCTTGAGGGGCGTTCCGCCGGGATGGGGCTCGAGCCGGTGTCGAACGCTGCCGTCCTGGCCGGCCCGGGCCTGCATCTGGGCCCCAATGGCTATGCCTTCATTGCCGGGCCGGGCATCGCCCTCAAGGGCTGAATCGGGTCAGGCGGCTCAGGCGTCGCCGGCCAGCGGGCGCAGCGTGATCGGCTCGAACAGCGCCATGCCGATGCTGCCATCGGCCTTGGTCACGAAGGCGCGCACGCAGCCGCTCCAATCCTCGATGCCGTCCACGGCATAGCCTTGCTCGGTCAGGCGCTGGGCGATGATATCCTCATTGCCCACCACGCTGTCGGTGGCGGTGCAACTGGCCCCACCCGTCGCGGCCTGCGCCGGCAGGGCCACCAGAGCCAGGCCCCCAAGAGCGACAGCAGCGGCAAAAGCGGTTTTGAACATCTGGAACATCCTTTGTCTTTCGTGTTTCGAACACCATGACACTTGCGCCCCGATGCTGGGACGTTCCAGTTAAACTCCTGAAATAAAAATGAATTTTTGGAAAATGGCGGTAACCTCCCGGCCATCTTCGCCACCTCGCCTGGGCGCAAAATCGCGCGCGACGGCGCCACCGGCTACCCCGGTGGCGCTAAGAAGCAAAATGACCGAAAAAGCCTATTCCACCCGGCGCAGGGTCAGCGGCTCGAAGAACTGCATTTCTTCCTGCCCGCCGGGTAGGCGCACCCAGGCGCGGATGCAGCCGCCCCACATTTCGGTGCGCACGGCGTCGATGCCGCGACCGCGCAGGAGGTCCTGATTATAGTCGTTCTTTTCCGCTTCGGTGAACAGATCGCCGGTCAGCGCAAAGCTGCCCGAACAGGCTGCGGCCATGGCGGGGGCCGACATGAGCAGCAGGGCCGCGCTGGTGATTGCGATGGTCTTGATCATCATCGTTACTCCTCAAAGCTCACGAATTCTGCCGGATGATTGTGGCGTCTTCCCGTCGCCTGATGAGCATTGCCACCGCGGGAATGGCGAAGCTCAGCATCAATAGCCGGATCACGTGGTGCGCCGCAATGAAGGCGGTGTCATAGCCCAGCGCGATGCCCAGCGCCCCCATGCTCTCCAGCGCCCCCGGCGACAGCCCCAGCCAGATCTGCCCGAACGGCATGTCGACCATAAAGCTCACGCCATAGCTGACCAGCGTCACGATCCCCACCGTCATCGCCGTGGCGATCAGGCCGCCCTTGGCGGCGGCGAGGAATTCGCCCCGCCCGATGCCGGAAAAGCGCGAGCCGATCAGCGCGCCGGTGAGAATGAAGGTGATCGTCGTCAGCAGGGGCGGCATGGCTTCGGTATAGAGCCCGCCCAGCTTTGCCGTCATTGCCGCCGCCATGGCGCCCAGCACGAAGGCCGCCGGCACTTTCAGCCGCATGAAGATCAGTCCCGCCATCAGGCAGCCGCCCGCCAGCGCCAGCAGCTGGCCCGTGCTCAATATGGCGGCTGGCGTTTCCGCCACCGGCGGCTCCACGGGCAGGAACAGCGTGCCGATGGGCACGCATATGGTGAGCATCAATATGCGGATCACCTGGATGATGACGATCTGGCGCGAATTGCCCACGCCCGCCGCCGCAATGCCCAGGATGAAGGACAGATGCCCGGGAAACGAGCTGAGATAGGCCGTGCCCGGATCGAGCCGGAACACCCGCACCAGCATCCAGCCGGTCAGCCAGACGATCAGCGCCAGTTCCAGCGCCAGCGCCGCCAGGCTGATCGGCCAGCTGGCGATGAGGCCGAGGCTGTCCGGCGCGACATTGGCGCCCATCGACATGCCCACCAGAAGGAAGGTGAGGTCGCGCAGCCGGTCGGGCATGGCCAGTTTGAAACCGGCCAGCGCCACTCCGCTCGTCGCCAGCGCGCCGCCCATCAGCCAGCCGGCGGGCAGGCCCAGCATTGTCGCCAGGCCGCCTCCGGCCGCCGAGGCCGAAAGGGTGAGCAGGGTAGGCCACAGGCGAAACAGCAGGGGCGGGGGACTGGTCATCTCGGTCTGGCCGGCCTGCCTATTCCACCGGCAGCGCCCGCTCCACCAGCCGCACCCAATAGCTGACGCCGGCGGGGATCACCGCGTCGTTGAAATCATAGGTTTCGGTGTGCAATTCGCTGCTCTCGCCATTGCCGATGAAGATATAGGCGCCCGGCCGCTGGTTGAGCATGAAGGAAAAATCCTCGCCCCCCATCGAGGGCGGCGCGTCCGCGTCCACCCGCTCGGGCCCGGCCACCTCGCGCGCCACCTCGGCGGCGAAACCCGTCTGCGCCGGCGCGTTCACCGTCACCGGATAGCCGCGCGCATAGCGCAGCTTCGCCTCCGCCCCGAAGCTGGCCGCCAGCGCCGGCACGAAAGCGTTGAGCCGGTCTTCGATCTGGTCCTGCACCGCGCCATCCAGCGTGCGCACCGTGCCGGTGATCTTGGCGCTCTGGCTGATGACGTTGTCGGCCTCGCCCGCTTCCACCATGGTCACCGACAGCACCGCATTGGCCAGCGGATCGACATTGCGAGAAACGATGGCCTGCATGCCCACGATCATGTTGGCCGCCACCAGCACCGGGTCGATGGTGGTCTGCGGCCGCGCCGCATGCCCGCCCCGGCCGATGATGTCGATATAGAACCGGTCCGTCGCCGCCATGATGCCGCCGGCGCGAATGCCGAAATGTCCCGCCGGCATGCCGGGCCAGTTATGCATGCCGAAAAATTCGGCGATGTCGAATTTTTCCACCAGCCCGTCATCCAGCATGGCCCTGCCGCCCGCACCGCCCTCTTCGGCCGGCTGGAAGATCAGCGCTACCCGCCCGGAAAAATTGCGCGTCTCCGCCAGATATTTCGCCGCCCCCAGCAGCATGGCGGTGTGCCCGTCATGCCCGCAGGCATGCATGCGCCCCGCGCTGGTCGAGGCGTAGGGCTTGCCGGTCCGCTCGGTCATGGGCAGCGCGTCCATGTCGGCGCGCAGCCCGATGGTGCGCGTGCCTTCGCCCTTGCCGTTGATGATGCCGACGACGCCCGTCTGCCCGATGCCGGTCACCACTTCGTCGCAGCCGAAGCTGCGCAGCTTGTCCGCCACGATGCCTGCCGTGCGCTCCACCGCGTAGAGCAGTTCGGGATGGGCATGGAAATCCCGGCGCCATTCCGTGATCTCGTCGTGAAATTCGGCAATGCGGTTGATGATGGGCATGGGCGGTCCGACGCAGTTGGGAAGGCCGACAATCTCGCCGCCCCACCCGCCCGCGTCAACCGGGGAGGGGTGGGTTGAATTTATTCCATTGCCGCCTCAACCACCGTGTCGCCCCGGCCGGCGAGCCGGGGCCCATCCTGATATAGCGCCGATCCTCCCATTTCGGGATGGATCCCGGCTCGTGGGCCGGGATGACAGCCTGACCTGCACCATCCCCGGCCACGCTTTTCCCTAAAACCCCTTCGCCTTAGCCCAAATTTCCTCCCCTGCGGCTTGCCCCTCAAGACTAGATTTGTCATGACACCGCCAGTTTGCCGGAGGGCCGCATGAAAATCCTGGTCGCCATCAAGCGCGTCGTCGATCACAATGTCCGCATTCGGGTTCGCCCCGATGGCAGCGGCGTGGAAACCGCCGGCGTGCGCATGTCGATGAACCCCTTTTGCAAGCACGCGGTCGAGGCCGCCATACAGCTTGCCGAAGCCGGCAAGGCCGACGAAATCGTCGCCGTCTCCATCGGCCCCAAAGCGGCTACCGACGTCATCCTTACCGCCCTGGCCATGGGCGCGCAGCGCGGCATTCTGCTCGAAACCGACATCGAGCCCGAGACCCTGGCCGTCGCCCGCCTGCTCGCCGCAATAGTGGCCGAGGAAAAGCCCGACCTGGTGCTTCTGGGCAAGCAGGCCGTCGACGACGATTCCAACCATGTCGGTCAGATGCTGGCCGGCCTGCTCGACTGGCCCCAGGCCACTTTTGCTTCCGCCATCGCCGTCACCGGGGCCGGGCTTGAGGTCACCCGCGAGGTCGATAGCGGCACCCAGACGCTGGCCCTGCCGCTGCCCGCCATCGTCACCGCCGATCTTCGGCTCAATATCCCGCGCAATGCCGCCTTGCCCATGGTGATGAAGGCGCGCTCCAAGCCGCTTGCCGTGCGCCCCGCCGCCGAACTGGGCGTCGATCTTTCGCCCCGCCTCAGGATCGAAAACATATCCCCGCCGCCCGAACGTGTGGCAGGAAGGACGCTGGCATCGGTGGCCGAACTGGGCGCCTTCATCGCTGGCGAACTCGCCGCTGGGGAGGGCCGCTCATGACCACCCTCATTCTTGCCGACCACGATGGGGACATTCTCTCCCCCACGACCGCCCGCCTGGTCGCCGCGCTGTCGCCCTTCGGGCCCGTCGATATTCTGGTCCTGGCTGAAAATCCCGAGCCGATCGCTCGGGCCGCTTCCACCCTTGCCGGGGTCGCGACCGTGTTCACCTCACGGGGTGAAATGCTATCGGAAAGTGCCGTTGCGTTGCTCGAAACGTTAGCAGTCCATTACCCAATTCTGGCCATGTGTGCCTCTTCGGCGGGCAAGGATATCGTGCCGCGCCTGGCCGCAAGGCTCGATATCATGCCGGTCACCGATGTGGTCGCCATTCTCGGGCCCGACCGTTTCGTGCGCCCCATCTATGCCGGCAACGCCTTGCAAACATTGACGGATTCTCAGCCGCGCCATTTGCTCACCCTGCGCGCTTCCGCCTTTCCGCCCGCTGCCACCGGCAATGCCGCGCCCATTCAACCCATTGAAGATGCTGGCCAATCCGTCGCTCGCCTCATCGCGACCCACCGCACCCCCGGCGATCGGCCCGATCTGGCCACAGCCCGAATCGTCGTCGCCGGCGGCGTTGCCGTCGGCTCGGCTGAGGGCTTCCAACTCATTGAAATGCTTGGCAGAAAACTCGGCGCTGCCATCGGCGCTACCCGCGCCGCCGTCGATGCCGGCTACGCCCCCAATGACTGGCAGGTCGGCCAGACCGGCAAGGTCATCGCTCCCGATCTTTACATCGCCATCGGTATTTCCGGGGCCCTCCAGCATCTGGCCGGCATTCAGGGCGCCAAGAGAATTGCCGCCATCAATACCGATCCCGAGGCGCCGCTGGTTAAGCTGGCCGACGTCGCTCTTATCGGCGATCTCTTTGAAATCGTTCCGCAATTGATCGCGGAACTGGAAAAGCTCGGCGTCGGTTCCTGACGCCGCGCGACGTTTCGC
>NZ_JAUCDN010000163.1:0-7676 GCF_034675085.1 Devosia sp. | reverse complement strand
TGTTCGGCCGCACCAAGGCGGAAAAGCTGAAGCAGGAAACGGAAAAGGCGCGCGCGGACAAGCAGGTGGACGGGCACAAGCGCGAGGAATAGGGGTAAGGCTTGCCCATCCACTGGGTCATTCCGACCTGTGCCGGAATGACATCGTGGAAAGACGGGCTTCGGGTGGCGCGAGCCTACCAGTCGACCTGGCAGATGGCGCCGCGCGGGGCGAATTGCAGGCTCTCGGGCGTATATTGGAAGATTTCCAGCTTCACCCCATTAGGATCGGCCATCAGGCCTGCCAGGTGCCGTCGGCACCGCGCTTCTTGTCGGTGATGGCAACGCCCTTGGCGCGAACGCCGGCGATGAGCCCGTCGAGGTCCTCGGTTTCCAGACAGATATGGTTGATCTGGTCAGTCTCGGCAAAGCGCGATTCTGCCTTGCGGAAGACCTCGATGAAACTGCGCCCGCCCAGATCGAGATAAAAGCCGATCCAGTCCTCGCCGCGCTTGAAATCGAAGGCTTTTTCCAGCCCCAGCACGTCGCGGTAGAAATCCTGTGTGACCTGCAGGTCATGCGCGAAAATGCAGACATGCGCCACCTGCCTGATCGTTGCGGTGCTCATAGTTCCTCCCGGGGTCTGGCCGCTCGCGGCGGCATGGTGACGGGCTGGACCGGGAGGCTGATTCCGGCCCGCCCATAATAAATACTACCGATAACCCCGATGCGAACAACGCCGGTGGGAGCCCGGCGCCGGCCAAAGCGGCATTTTTTTGCTTCTCCCTCTTTCCCTTGTCATCCCGCGCGTCTAGGAGAGGGCTGCAAACGACTTAAACCAGCGTGGAAAGGCTATCCGATGTCTTCAATCATCCATGTCAGCGGGCGCCAGATCTATGATAGCCGCGGCAATCCCACGGTCGAAGTCGATGTGGTGCTGGACGATGGCAGCTTCGGCCGCGCCGCCGTTCCTTCCGGGGCCTCCACCGGCGCCCATGAGGCGGTGGAGCTGCGCGATGGCGGCAAGAAATACAATGGCAAGGGCGTGACCCAGGCGGTCGAAAACGTCAACTCGGCCATCTTCGAGGAAATCCAGGGCATGGATGCGCTCGATCAGCTGGCCGTCGACCAGGCCATGATCGATCTCGACGGCACGCCGAACAAGTCGCGCCTGGGCGCCAACGCCATTCTCGGGGTGTCGCTCGCCGTGGCCAAGGCCGCCGCAGAATCGAGCGAGCTGCCATTCTACCGCTATATCGGGGGCCCGAACGCGCATGTGCTGCCGGTGCCGATGATGAACATCATCAATGGCGGCGAGCATGCCGACAATCCCATCGACATGCAGGAATTCATGATCCTGCCCGCCGGCGCGGAAAGCCTGGCCGACGCGGTGCGCATCGGCTCGGAAATCTTCCATACGCTCAAGAAGGGCCTTGCCTCCGATGGCCACAACACCAATGTGGGCGACGAGGGCGGGTTCGCGCCGAACCTGAAATCGGCCGATGACGCGCTGGGCTTCATCATGCGCTCCATCGAAAAGGCCGGCTATCGTCCCGGCGAGGACATCTTCCTCGGCCTCGATTGCGCCTCGACCGAATATTACAAGGGCGGCAAATACGAGATGGCGGGCGAAGGCAAGTCGCTGTCATCGGATGACAATGTGCGGTTCCTGGAAGACCTGGTCGGCCGCTTCCCCATCATCAGCATCGAAGACGGCATGGCCGAGGACGACTGGGACGGCTGGAAGGCGCTGACCCGGGCGATCGGAAACAAGGTGCAGCTGGTGGGCGACGATCTTTTCGTCACCAACACCAAGCGCCTGGTCTCGGGCATCAAGATGGGTGTGGCCAATTCCATCCTGGTCAAGGTCAACCAGATCGGCTCGCTGTCGGAAACGCTCAATGCCGTCGATACGGCCCATCGCGCCGCCTACACCTCGGTGATGTCGCATCGCTCGGGCGAAACCGAGGACTCCACCATCGCCGACCTCGCCGTGGCGCTCAATTGCGGGCAGATCAAGACCGGCTCGCTGTCGCGCTCGGACCGGCTGGCCAAGTACAACCAGCTCATCCGCATCGAGGAACAGCTCGGGGATTCGGCGAAATATGCCGGCTTCTCGGTGGTCAAGGGCCGCTAAGGGCGCAAGAAACAACCCGGGCAGCGCAGACGCGCTCCCGGGTTTTTTGTGCCAAGAGCATGGGGGGGTGGTGATGGGCTGCTTGCCGTATTTGGCCTCGTCGGTGGTGAGCACCTGAAGGATGAGGTCGAGAGCGGCGGCGACGGTGGCCTGGCGGATTTCGGCGCGGCCGATATCGCCGAAGCGATGCTCGATGACCACGGTGGCCAGCTCGGTGGAGACGGCGATATAGACCAGTCCCACCGGCTTTTTCTCGCTGCCCCCGCCGGGGCCGGCAATGCCGGTGGCGGCGACGGCCAAATCGGTGCGCGCGGTATTGCGGGCGCCGTCGGCCATGGCGCGGGCGACCTGGTTGCTGACCGCGCCATAATCACGGATCAGACGCGGCGGCACCTGGATCATCCGCGCCTTGGCGCTGTTGGAATAGGTGATGAAGCCGCCATAGACCGCAGCCGAGGAGCCGGGAATATCGGTCAGTGCCGCGGCGATCAGCCCGCCGGTGCAGCTTTCGGCGGTGGCGATGGTCTTGTCGGCCTGGATGAGGATATCGAGAACCTGACGGCCCACGGAGGGCTTTGCCTTTGCCGCCATGTCAGTCGCCTCTCGGCAGTTCTACGCTTGCGCTTGCCATGGCCACGATACCTTCCTCCCGCCCGAGAAAACCGAGCTTTTCGTTCGTTGTTGCCTTCACGGCGACGCGGCGGGCCGAAATGCCGAGCGTTTCGGCGATGACGGCGCACATCGCGGGCGCGTGAGTGGCAATTCTCGGCGCTTCGCACACGATTGTCACGTCCAGATTGACGATGCGCCCACCGGCGCGCGCAACCAACTCTCCGGCATGCTTGAGAAAAACGCTGGAGGCCGCACCGCGCCAGCGCATATCGGAGGGGGGAAAATGCACCCCGATATCGCCTTCGCCGATGGCGCCGAGAAGCGCGTCGGTAAGGGCGTGAAGGGCGACGTCGGCATCGGAATGCCCGTCAAGCTTGTGATGATGGGGGATGCGCACGCCGCCCAGCCACACGGCATCGCCGGGGGCGAAGCTGTGGACGTCGTAGCCGGTGCCGATGCGGGTTTCCATGGGTTCTTCTCCTGCAAGGATATGCCCGGCGCGGATGAAATCCTCGGGATGGGTGATCTTGATATTGTCGCGGCCGCCCGGCGTCAGCACGACGCGCAGGCCAGCCCATTCGGCGATTTCCGCATCGTCGGTGAACGGACGGGGCAGGCTGGCCGCGCGCATATGGGCGGACAGGATGGGGCCGAAGCGGAAGCCCTGCGGCGTCTGGGCGGCAAACAGCGTCGCGCGATCCTCGGTCGCGGCCACGAGGCTGCCGTCGGGCGCGCGCTTGATGGTGTCGGTGACCGGCAGAGCGGGCAGGGCGCCATCGGCCCCCTCCAGCCCGGAGATGACCTCGGCGATCAATCGGGCCGAAACGAAGGGGCGCGCGGCGTCGTGGATGAGCACGATATCGGGATTTTTCGGGGCCAGGGCCTGAAGCCCGGCCAGCACCGAAGCCTGCCTCGTGTCGCCGCCGATAGCGGGAGGGAGCAGGCGCTCGCCGGCAAGCCCCAGCGCCTCGTAAAGCCCGGCGTGACCGGCATGGATGACGGGCAGGACCATGGCGATTTCGGGCCGGTTGAGGAAGGCCGCGATGCTGCGGGCCAGGATCGGCACGCCGCCGACGGCGCGATATTGCTTGGGGCCGGACGCGTCGCCATTGCTGGCGCGCTCACCCTTGCCGGCGGCAACGATGATGACGGCGATGGATTTTGAACGCATGACCCCCGATCCGGCAAAAGCTCTGTTGGGCGAGGTCTAGCCTTCGGCCTGCCATGCGGCAAGTGCAGGGCTGCCGCACGCCCGCAACCCTGCCATGACGTGTTGCGCCATCCGTCATTTTGATTATTGTGAAGGCAGTTCCCTCGATATGAACATTTATGGTGCATTTGGTGACTGAAGCTGCCCGCGCGGTGAGCATTGGCGAGCATGTGGTGCGCAATGGGGCGTTCCTCGCGCCCATGGCGGGAATCACCGACCGGCCCTTCCGCAAGCTGGCCGAGCGCTTCGGCGCCGGCATGGTGGTGTCGGAGATGATTGCCAGTAATGCTCTGGCGGTGGGCAATCACGACATGGCCCGCAAGCTCGGCCGCCCCGGAACGCTGCCCCATATGGTGCAGTTGGCCGGATGCGAAGCCGAATGGATGCGGCGCGGCGCGGAAATCGCCCATGACGCCGGGGCGGACATCATCGACATCAATTTCGGCTGTCCGGCCAAGCGCGTCACCAATGGCTATTCGGGCTCGGCGCTGATGCGCGTGCCCGACCAGGCCATTGCGCTGGTGGAGGCCGTGGTGGGCGCAACGCCGCTGCCGGTTACGGTAAAGATGCGGCTGGGCTGGGACGACGACAGCCTCAATGCCGCCGATATCGCCCGCAGGGCCGTCGAGGCCGGGGTGCGGATGATTACCGTGCATGGGCGGACGCGCCAGCAATTCTACAAGGGCCAGGCGCGCTGGGAGCCGGTGCGCGCCGTGGTCGAGGCGGTCGACGTGCCGGTGGTGGTTAATGGCGATATCGTCGACCTGGCCACGGCGCGCGAGGCGCTGCGCCTGTCTGGGGCATCCGCAGTGATGCTGGGCCGGGGGGCGCATGGCCGGCCCTGGCTGGTGGGTCAGGTGGGGGCCGGCCTGGCCGGCGCGACGCTGCCGCAGGCGCCCGAAGGCGAGGCGCTGGCGGCGCTGGTCATCGAGCATTACGAGGATATTCTGGTCGAATATGGCGTGGCCGTGGGCCTGCGCGCGGCCCGCAAGCATCTGGACTGGTATATGGACGCCGCCGGGGTGCTGATAGACAAGGCCAGCCGCACCGAACTGCTCAATTGCGAAAGCCCGGCCGAGGTGATGGCGCGGCTTGCCGTGATCTTTTCCGAGCCGGGGAGGGCGGCCGCATGAGCCTCGTGCCGGCCATGGCGGTGTTGCAGGCGCTGCCGCAGCCTATCATCGTTTGCGGCGAGGGCCGGCAGATCGTCTTCGCCAACTATGCCGCCGAGACGTTTTTCGGCGCCTCGCAAAGCGTGCTGACGCGCCAGCGGCTGGACGACCTCATCGCTTTCGGCTCGCCCATCATCAGCCTGGTGGAAACGGTGGCGACACGGCGCGCCGCGATGATCGAATATCGCGTGATGGTGGGCTCGTCCCGCATCGGCGACGAGCGCATCGCCGATGTCTTCGCCAGCCCGCTTTCCGACAGCGACGGGCGCATCGCCCTGATGATCCAGGAGCGCACCATGGCCGACAAGATCGACCGGCAAATGGTGTCGCGCGGGGCGGCGCGCTCGGTGACGGGGCTGGCCTCGATGCTGGCCCATGAAATCAAGAACCCGCTTTCGGGCATTCGCGGCGCGGCGCAATTGCTGGAGCAGACCGTCAATGAAGACGAAATCCCGCTGGCTCGGCTGATCCGCGAGGAAACCGACCGCATCGTGGGATTGATCGACCGGGTGGAGGTGTTCGGCGATGAGCGCCCGATGGAGCGCGAGCCGATCAACATCCATGTGGTGCTGGACCGGGTGAAACTCCTGGCACGCAACGGCGTGGCGCGCGCGGCGAGCTTCGCCGAGGACTACGATCCTTCGCTGCCGCCGGTCTATGGCAATCGCGACCAACTCATTCAGGTGTTCCTTAATCTGGTGAAGAATGCGGCGGAAGCCATTGAAAGAACACAGAAACCAGAAATCAAAATTTCGACGGCCTTTCGGCCCGGCATGCGCATCAGCGTCACCGGGGTGGCCGAGCGCATCTCGCTGCCGCTGGAAATCATCATCGAGGACAACGGCCCCGGCGTGCCGCCCGACCTGCTGCCGTTCCTTTTCGATCCCTTCGTCACCACCAAGACCAATGGCTCGGGGCTGGGCCTGCCGCTGGTGGCCAAGATCGTGGGCGACCATGGCGGCGTGATCGATTGCGAGAGCCGGCCGGGCAAGACCCGCTTCCGCATCCTGCTGCCCGTCGCCAATGGCGCGCTGCAAACAAGCAATGAAGAGGAAATGGCCGGATGAGCCATGTCGTGCTGCTGGCCGATGACGACGCCGCCATTCGCATGGTGCTGAACCAGGCACTGACCCGGGCCGGTTACGAGGTGCGCCCCACCGGCAATATCTCGACCATGTGGAACTGGGTGAGCCGGGGCGAGGGCGATATCCTCATCACCGACGTGGCCCTGCCGGACGGCAATGCCTTCGAGGTGATGCCCAAGATCAAGAAGCTGCGCCCCGACCTGCCGATGATCGTGATGAGCGCGCAGAATACCTTCATGACCGCCATCCGCGCCTCGGAAGTGGGAGCGTATGAATATCTGCCCAAGCCTTTCGACATCACCGAGGTGCTTTCGGTGGTGGGGCGGGCGCTGGCCGATGCCCGCAAGCCGGGAAACCGCGAACGCCTTGCGGTGGAGCCGGAAGAGACCATGCCGCTGGTCGGGCGCTCGGCGGCGATGCAGGACATCTACCGGGCGCTGGCGCGGCTGATGCAGACCGACCTGACCGTAATGGTGACGGGAGAAAGCGGCACCGGCAAGGAGTTGGTGGCGCGGGCGCTGCATGATTTCGGCCGGCGGCGCAACGGGCCGTTCGTCGCCATCAACATGGCGGCCATTCCGCGCGACCTGATCGAGGCCGAGCTTTTCGGGCACGAAAAGGGCGCTTTCACCGGCGCCAATACCCGCTCCTCGGGGCGTTTCGAGCAGGCGGAGGGCGGCACGCTGTTTCTCGACGAAATCGGCGACATGCCGATGGATGCCCAGACGCGCCTGCTGCGGGTGTTGCAGGAGGGCGAATATACGATGGTGGGCGGGCGGCACGCCATCAAGACCAATGTGCGCATCGTCGCCGCCACCCATCGCGACCTCGGCCAGATGATAAGGCAGGGGCTGTTCCGCGAAGACCTCTATTATCGGCTCAACGTCGTGCCGATCCGCCTGCCGCCCCTGCGCGAGCGCGTAGACGATGTGGGCGATCTGGCGCTGCATTTCCTCAAGGACGCCCAGCCCGAAGGCGAACCGGTCAAGTCGATCACGCCCGAAGCCATCCGGCTGATGCAGAATTATGCCTGGCCGGGCAATGTGCGCGAGCTCGAAAACCTGGTGCGGCGGCTGGCGGCGCTCTACGCCGATGAATCGATCTCCGCCGAAATCGTCGAGCATGAGCTGCATGTCGCCGAACCGCCGGTGGCGGCCGGCGCCGCCGGCGCCGTGGACGTGTCCATGGCCGTGGAAACCCATGTCGGCCAATTGCTGCGCGAACACGAGCCGGAACTGCCGCCGGCCGGGCTCTACCAGCGGGTGCTCGACAAGGTGGAAGCGCCGCTGATCGCCATGGCCCTCAATGCCTGCGGCGGCAACCAGATCAAGGCGGCCGAGCTTCTGGGCCTCAACCGCAACACGCTGCGCAAGAAGATCCGCACGCACAGTATCGAGATCGTCAAGCACAGCCGGCGGGGGTAGGGCGGCGGCAATGCCCCTTCTCCCCTCGCGGGAAGGGGCCTCGAAGGGGCGGATGATG
>NZ_JAUCDN010000162.1:0-7682 GCF_034675085.1 Devosia sp. | reverse complement strand
ACCGGCGGCGGATCCACTCGCCTCTCGGATATAGGACCCCAGAACAGGCCCAACGACAAATGGCCTAAACCGGTGTCCACAAAAATGGTGGACCATTACAGCCTGATTTCCGTGTCCTCATGGCCCCCGGCTTACCTATACCCCGGGCCGACACCCTCGGGGCGAGCTGCCGCCCGATCAGCCGGCTCATTTCCGCTCGATATTTGATCAGCCCCTTACGCGGCGCCGTCAAAAAGTGGCGAAGGCCCGGCCGCTGTCATCCAGAAGAGATATTTCCCCGTAAAATCAAAGTAATGATGCTTGGCATCCCCATCTGGGGCAGGGCCTTTCGGATGGTAAGGCACTCCGCATTTCGGAACGATCGTTCTTCAATATGGTACAAAATCCAAAATTCCCCTTGTGTGCCCCAAAATATGTCTGATATCCTACAGCGTATCTTCGGTGAGCGTCCCACCGGGATCGCCAGCACTGGACGCACCACACCAATCAAGGGAGCGAAAGCATGCCCATTTCGATCTTGAACGGCCTTCGGGCCGGCCTGATCCTTTGTGCGACGGCGCTAGTCACCACCGCGATGGCGGCCGATACCGGCACGGTCCACGCGCCCGGCGGCGCCAATCGCGGCACCTATTTCGACTATATGAAGACGGTCTATGCCCATGCCGGGCTGCCCTTCCTCATCCAGGTGCCCATCACAGCCTTCGACTCGAACTATCAATTGCATGGCCTGGCGGCCGAGAGCTGGGAGCAGTCCGGGGACCAGCTTACCTGGACCTTCCACCTGCGCGACGGATTGAGCTATACCGACGGCACGCCGCTGACCGCGCACGACTATGTTTTCGCCCTGCAGCGCGCCGCCTCGCAAGGGTATGATTTTGGCTGGTATTGGTCCGGCGCCGGCGTCGTCAACTGGGCCGGGGTGGAATCCGGCGCCCTCCCGCCCGAGGATCTCGGCGTCTCGGCTCCCGACGATCTCACCCTCAACATCACCACCTCGGCGCCGCGCCCCTTCCTGCCTTCGGTGGTCTCGCTATTGTTCCCGGTGCCCCGGCATGTCGTTGAGAAGCTCGGCGACGATTATGCGCTCAATGCCGACACCATCCCCGCCACCGGGCCTTTCCGTATCGAAAGCTGGGACCGGGGCAGCAATGTCGTCACCTATGCCCGCAACGAGAGCTACACCGGCCCCTGGACCGCGAATGTGGACCGCGTGATCACCGACCCTTCCGTGTCCTCTCCCGAGGTTGCCCTGCCCGCCTTCATGGCTGGCGAAGTCGATTTCACCATCCTCAATGCGGGGCAGATTCCGTTCGCCCAGCAGCGTTTTCCCGACCAGATCCGCTTCAACGCGGTCTTTGCGACCTCGTACCTGGCCTTCGATCCTGAAATCGCCCCCTTCGACAACCCGTTGGTCCGGCAGGCCTTTTATTATGCCATCGACCGTGAAGAGCTGACGCAGACCGTGCTGCGCAACCTGGCCATCCCCGCCGGCTCTATCCTGCCGCCGAATTTCCCCGGCTATGACGAGGGTGTCGCCGGCCAGGCGGTGTTCGATCCCGAGCGGGCAAAGGCCCTGCTGGCCGAGGCAGGCTATCCGGGCGGCGAGGGCTTCCCCGAGATCGAGGTCTATTTCCGCGTACAGGGCGGTTATAACGGCGTCATCTCGGCCCCCATGCTGCAATATCTGCAGGCCCAGTTCGCCGAGACCCTGGGCGTTCACATGGAGCTTCGCCTGATGCCGCTCCCTGATTGGCAGCAGGCCATGGCGGACCGGACGAACGGGCTGTTCCTCGCCCCCTATGAAGCCGACTATATCGATCCGTCGAACTTTTACGGGCTCTTCCACGAGGGCGGCCGCCATCACTATGACGTGGCCAGCTACGACGCGCTGGTCGATGAGGCCGACGCCGAATCCGACTGGGACAAGCGGGTCAAGCTCTACGCCGATGCCGAACAGGTTCTGATCGATGAAGCGCTGATCGTACCTCTGGTGCATCCGGTCCAGATGTATGTCGTCAATCAGCGTCTGAGCGGCCCTTCGGTGGAGGCCAATGCCATCGGCATGACTCCCATGGATCAGCAGCGGACCTACTTCTACACCCACGTCAAGGCCGAGTAACCTCCCGCTCGTTCCCGATCCGGGCCGGGGCGATCCAATCGCCCCGGTCTCGTTTCCTCCTTCCTTACCCGGCAGGCAGCATGTCCCTTCTCGAGATTGAAAATCTGACCGTCAGTTTCCGCCAGTCCGGCAAGACGATCGACGCCGTGCGCGGCGTCAGCCTGCGGGTCGAACCAGGCGAAAGCCTCGGCATCGTCGGGGAAAGCGGCTCCGGCAAATCGGTAAGCTGCATGGCCGCCCTCCGGCTGCTGCGCGAGCCGCCCGCAATCGTCCGTGCCGACAGATTGCGCCTCGACGGCGTCGACATGCTCTCGGCCGACCGCAAGACATTGTGGCGGCGATGATCTTTCAGGATCCGATGTCCGCGTTCGATCCTTCCTTCACGATCGGCTATCAGATCGTCGAGACCATCCGCGCCCATCGCCCGGCCACCGGCCGGCACGAAGCGAGCACGGAAGCCAGGGCCTTGCTGGCGCGAACCGAAATCCGCCAGCCCGACGCGGTCTTCGACAGCTATCCCCACCAGCTCTCGGGCGGCATGCTGCAACGCGCCATGATCGCCATGGCCCTGTCCTGCCGCCCCAAGCTGCTGATCGCCGATGAGCCGACCACCGCGCTCGACGTGACGATCCAGGCCCAGATCTTGCGCCTCATCAAAGAATTGCAGGAGGAATTGGAGATGGCGCTGGTGATGATCACCCATGACCTGGGCGTCATCGCCGAAACCGTCGACCGCGTCGTCGTCATGTATGGCGGCCGCGTCATGGAGACGGCGGGGGTCTTTGATATCTTCGACAACCCCGCCCATGACTATACCAAGGGCCTTCTGGCCTCGATTCCCGGCCAGCAGCCGGGGCGGCGCCGCCTCACCGAAATGCCGGAAAACGCGCCATGGAGGCTGCAATGAACGCTGCCCAGACCGCGCCCGCGCTGGAATTGCGTGGCCTGTGCAAGAGCTTCCGCCTGGGCGACGGGTGCGGCATCAGGGAGATCCACGCCGTCCGCGACCTGAACCTGGTCCTGCCCCGCGGCAAGGTTCTGGGCCTTGTCGGCGAAAGCGGCTCGGGCAAGACCACCACGGGAATGCTGGCCCTGCGCCTTTCCGAGCCCAGCACGGGACGGATCCTGCTCGAAGGCGCCGATATCACCCATCTCGGACATGCCGCGCTCAAGCCGCATCGCCGCCGGATGCAGGTGGTCTTTCAGGACAGCTATTCGGCGCTCGACCCGATGTTCACCCTGCTGCAGTCGGTGGCCGAGCCGATGGTGATCCACAGCATCGGCAGCGCCGCCGAGCGGCGTGAACTGGCCGATGACTGGCTGGCGCGGGTGGGGCTGGCCGGTTTCGGAGATCGCTATCCGCATGAGCTTTCCGGTGGGCAGCGCCAGCGCGTGGCCATCGCTCGCGCCCTGATCCTCAAACCCTCGGTTCTGGTCGCCGATGAGCCGACCTCGGCGCTGGACGTTTCAGTCAAGGCGCAGATCATCAATCTGCTGATGGACCTGCAAGAGGAGATGGGGCTGTCGATCCTCTTTATCAGCCACGACCTGTCGGTGGTGCGATCGCTTTCCGACCGTGTCGCCGTCATGTGGAATGGCCGCATGGTGGAAGAAGCCGCCACTGAAACAGTCTTCCAGGACGCCCGTCACCCTTATACCCAGAGCCTTCTGGACGCCATTCCGGCGCATCACCCTTCGCTACGCGAGCGCCGCCGTTTCCGGCGCGGCGAGGAGATCGCCGCCGACATCGCGCGCATCCCAGCCCATCAATTGCCGCCCGGCAGCCTTGCTGGCGACCAACCTCAACTCGTCCATCTGAACAAGGATCATCGCGTGGAGGTGATCGTCACATGATCCGCTACATCCTGGGCCGCCTGGCCACCGTGCTCACCACCTTCTTCATCGTCAGCATCATTATCTTCGCCATGATGCATGCCATTCCAGGCGGGCCCTTCGATGTGGGCGAGATGCCCCTGCCCGCCACCGTCAGGGCGCGGATGGAGGCGCAATACGGGCTCGACCAGCCCCTGCTGGTGCAATATGCGACCTATATGTCCGGCGTGTTCAGGCTCGATTTCGGCATGGCTTTCCAGAGCCCGGGCGAAACGGTGATCCGGCTGATCTCGCGCGCCTGGCTGCCCTCGCTCGTGCTGGGGGGGCTGGGAATACTGATTGGCACACCCCTCGGCATCCTGCTCGGGATACTGGCGGCGCTACGGCGCAACAGCTGGATCGACTACCTGGCCTCGGCCTTCGCCACATTGGGGCTGACGGTGCCGGTCTTCGTCACCTCCATGCTGCTGATCCTGGTCTTTGCGGTCTGGCTCGGCTGGTTGCCCTCCAGCGGCTGGGGAACCCCGGTCAACTGGATTTTGCCGGTGATCGCCTTTGCGACGATCCCGATGGCGACCTATTCGCGCTATACCCGGTCGGCCATGCTGGACACGCTGAACAGGCCCTTTGTCACCGTCCTGCGCGCCAAGGGGCTGTCGGAGCGGCGGATCATCTTCACCCATGTGCTGCGCAATTCGGCCATCCCGATCATAACGGTGTTCCTGCCGATGTTCATCGGCACGGTCACCGGCTCCATCTTCGTGGAAGCCATGTTCCGTGTTCCGGGCCTGGGGTCGTTCTTCGTCTCCTCCATCAAGTCCCACGACTATCCAACCGAAATGGCCCTCATGCTGATCCTGACCGTCATGTTCTGCCTTGCATTCCTGCTTTCGGACATCCTCTACGGCCTGCTCGATCCCCGCATCCGCCATGCCCATCGCAGGGGAGGCCGCTCATGACCGCGACAGCCGCCGCCGTGCCACGCCGGCACGCCGCCGAAAATCCGCTCCACCAGGCTTGGCGCCGCTTTGCCGCAAACCGCGGCGCCGTCGCCGGCGGCCTGGTGCTGCTCATCATCACGCTGATGGCGCTTTGCGCCCCATTCATCACCGTGGCCGGCCCGAGCGAGCAGAAGTTCCTCGCCCAGTCTCTGGGCTTTCCCTCGCAGGCCCACTGGTTCGGCGTGGATGACCTGGGGCGCGACTTTTTCGCCCGCATCGTCTACGGCGCACGTGTTTCCCTGACGATCGGCTTTTCCGCCGCTTTTTTCGCGCTGCTCATCGGCATTCCGCTGGGGGCGGCTGCGGGGTACTACGAGGGCTGGATCGATTGGGTGGTGATGCGCCTCATCGAGATCTTCACCGTCGTGCCCCCGCTGCTGGCGGCAATGCTGCTGGGTGCCATGACGGGTGGCGGCTTCCTGACCATTATCGTCATCGCCGGCCTCTTCGGCTGGGTGCAGGTCTGCCTGTTGGTGCGCGCCCAGGTCAAAGCCTTCAAGGAAAAGGAATTCGTCCGTGCGGCCCAGGCGCTTGGTGCCTCTCCCGGATATATCATCCGCCGCCATCTCATCCCCAATGCCATCTCGCCCATCATCGTCGGCTTCGTCCTCGCCATTCCCCTGGCGATGATGCTCGAGGCCTCGCTGTCCTTCCTCGGCATCGGCGTGCCACCGCCGACGCCATCCTGGGGGCAGATGATCAATACCGGTACCAGCTTCATGTATTTCTACTGGCATCTGGCCGTCTTCCCCACGCTCGCGCTGGCACTCACCGTCCTGGCCACCACCCTGTTCGGTGATGGTCTGCGGGATGCGCTCGATCCAACCCTTAAGGGCGTATGACATGAACAATCTGGCCAGCCATTTTCTGCTCGACCCGGACGTCACTTTCCTCAATCACGGCTCATTCGGCGCGGCCCCACGCCCGGTTTTTGAGCAATACCAGACCTGGCAACGGCAGCTCGAGCACCAGCCCGTGGCCTTCCTCGAGCCGACGCGCGGCTACAGCGCATGGCTGCGGGAGGCGCGGGAAGTGGTGGCGGGCTATCTGGGCGCGCAGGCCGATGATCTGGTCGGCGTCACTAACGCCACCATGGGGCTGAACATCGTCGCTCAAAGCCTGCCGCTGGCGGCAGGGGACGAGATCCTTACCACGGACCATGAATATCCGGCGCTAGACAAGACCTGGGCCTTCGTCACCCGCAGGACCGGCGCCCGGATCGCCCGCGTGCAGGTGCCGATACCCCTGGTTTCCGAGCAAGCCTTTACCGAAGCGCTGCTGGCCGGCATCACCGAGCGCACGCGCGTGATTTTCCTTTCCCATATCACCTCTGCCACCGCGCTGCGTTTTCCCATCGAGCGGATCATTTCCGAGGCGCGGGCGCGCGGCATCTGGACGGTGATCGACGGCGCCCACGCGCCGGGTCATATCCCGCTGGAGCTCGACCGGCTGGGGGCCGATTTCTATGCCGGCAATTGCCACAAATGGATGATGTCTCCCAAGGGCGCGGCGTTCCTGCATGTCCGGCCGGAATGGCAGATGATGCTCAACCCGCTGGTCATCAGCCATGGCTGGACCGAGGACCGCGACGCACCGGGCGCGGTCGGGATCTATGGCAATACCCCCTTCATCGACGCCATGGAAATGCAGGGCACGAGGGACCCTTCAGCCTTCCTCACCGTGCCCGAGGCTATCCGCTTCTCGGCCGAGCATGACTGGGACGGCGTGCGGCAGCACTGTGCCGAAATGGTTACTGCGACCGCGGCGCGCGTGAGCGCGCTCACGGGCCTCGCGCCGCTCTCCTCCATTGCCTTCCGCGCGCCGCAAATGGCCTCGAAGCCGTTGCCGCCCTGCGACCCGCGCTGGTTGCACCAGGCGCTAATGGACCAGTATAATATCGAGATTCCCGTCTTCAGATGGCAGGACCATGTCGTCGCCCGCATTTCCGTGCAGGGCTACAACACGCAGGCCCAAATGGACTATCTGATTGAGGCGCTGACAACGCTCTTGACGTTGGCGCCCGAGCCGGAGCACCCTTTTGCGTCCCATTGAGGTAGCCATGCCAGACGGAGCCCTTCAGTATCTCGAACCGTTGCAGAACCGCAGCCGGATCGAAGCCGTGCTCGAAGCCCTCTCCACCATGGTGGCGCAGACCGGCATGAAGGTGGGCGACAAGCTGCCCGCCGAGGTGCAACTGGCCCAGCAGCTTGGCGTTGGCCGCTCGACCATGCGCGAGGCGCTGAATCGCTGGGAAGGGCTGGGAATTATCCGGCGACGGCGCGGCGACGGCACCTATCTGGCCGCCGCCGTGCTGGCGCCAAGCGGCACCGTGCCGATCATGGTGCAGCTGGTGGGCGAGCAGATCCTGCGCCTGCTCGAGTTGCGCCGGTGCCTGGAAACTGCCATCGCCCGCAAGGCCGCGCAACGGGCGACGGATTTGCAGAAGCGCGAGATCACCGCGCTATGCGACCGCCTGCTCGAAAGCGTCGAGCGGGGCAAGCCCTCGTTCGAGCTGGACAACCTCTTCCACAACGCCATAGCCGATGCGACGGGCAATCCGGTATTCGGCCATGCCTTGCGGCAGGTGAAACAGGTGATCGTCAACACCCATGACTCACCCTTTCCCGAAGCCGATTTTGCGCTTGATTCCTATCCGCCCCACCGCGACCTGGCCGTGGCCGTCTGCGCGGGCGATGCAGACGGCGCCGAAGCGGCGGTCCATATCATCC
>NZ_JAUCDN010000161.1:0-7682 GCF_034675085.1 Devosia sp. | reverse complement strand
AACCAGGCTTCCAGATCGTCGGTCTCGGCATCCATATAGATGGAAAAATCGATGAAGTCGGATGCAAAGACGATGGGCTTGCCATCGCGCGGCAGGTCGCCCGGCTGGAGGATGTTGAGCCCTTCCACGATGAGGATGTCGGGGCGCTCGATGACCACTTCGCTGCCCGGCACCACGTCATAGACCAGATGCGAATAGACCGGCACGCTGACGCGTTCCTTGCCCGACTTGATATCGGCGAGGAACTGCACGAAGCGGGGGCGATCATAGCTTTCGGGAAAGCCCTTGCGCTCCATGATGCCGCGTTCGGCCAAGACCGCATTGGGATAGAGAAAGCCATCGGTGGTGACCAGGTCGACGCGCGGGCTCGAGGGCCAGCGCTGCATCAGCGCGTGCAGGATGCGCGCCGTGGTGGACTTGCCCACCGCCACCGAGCCGGCCACCCCGATGATGAAGGGGACCTTCTGGTCGGGGGTGGCCAGAAACCGGGCCGAGACATTGTGCAGGCCCTGGATGGCCTCGACATAAAAGGACAAGAGGCGCGAGAGCGGCAGGTAGACCTCTTCGGCCTCGGTCAGCGAGATGGGGTCGGAAAGCGAGCGCAGCCGGGTGATGTCCTCGGCGCTCAGCGTCATCGGCTCGTCGGCACGCAGGGCGCTCCACTGGGCCTTGGCGAAATGATGATAGGGGGCGAGCATCGCCGGGCGCGGCGCCGCCATCAGGGCTTGTCCTTGCGGGCGGCCTTTTCGGCCAGGCCCGACTGGGCGGTGCGCGCATCGAGCACCGCCATCACCTCGGCCAGCGGTGTATCGGCGGCGCGCAGCACCACCAGCAGGTGATAGAGCAGATCGGCCGCCTCCTTGACCAGTTCCCCGCGATTGCCGGTGACGGCGGCGATCACCGCCTCGGTGGCTTCCTCGCCCAGCTTCTGAGCGCATTTGTCCATGCCACGCGCCAGCAATTGGGCAGTGTAGCTTTCGGTGGGAAGGGCCGCGGCGCGCAGCGCGATGCGGGCTTCGAGATCGTCAAGTGTCATGGGCACTCTCTCCCGTTCTTTCCGGGAGTCATTCCGGCGCAGGCCGGAATCCATGTGCGGAACCTTCAACGCGGTATGCGTTCTCGATTACGGACATGGACCCCGGCCTGCGCCGGGGTGACACGGTGGATTTTGAAGGCTTAGAGCAAACTTTTGCTTATCCGTCATCCTCGACTTAAGCCGCGCCGGTCATGCGGACGGCTACGCCATGGTCATGCAGATATTGCTTGGCCTGGGGAATGGTGAAGGTGCCGAAATGGAAGATGGAGGCGGCCAGCACGGCGCTGGCATGGCCTTGCTTCACCCCATCGACGAGGTGCTGGAGCGTACCGACGCCGCCCGAGGCGATGACGGGCACCTCGACGCTGTCGGCGACGGCGCGGGTCAGGGCCAGATCGAAGCCGGATTTGGTGCCGTCACGATCCATGGAGGTGACCAGAAGCTCGCCGGCGCCGCGCTCGACCATAGCGGCGGCAAATTCCACCGCGTCCAGCCCGGTGGCCTTGCGGCCGCCATGGGTGTGGATCTCCCAGCCGCTGCCGCCATCGCCACGCTGGCGGGCATCGACCGAAACCACGATGCACTGATTGCCGAACTTGTCGGCGGCGCGGGAAATGAAATCGGGATCGGCAACGGCGGCGGAATTGATCGCCACCTTGTCGGCCCCGGCCAAGAGGAGCTTGCGGATATCCTCGATGGAGCGCACGCCGCCGCCAACCGTGACCGGCATGAAGCAATGCTCGGCAGTGCGGGCGACGACGTCGAAAATGGTATCGCGGCCTTCATGGCTGGCGGTGATGTCGAGAAAGGTCAATTCGTCGGCGCCGGCGGCGTCATAGGCGATGGCCGCCTCGACCGGATCGCCGGCATCGACCAGATCGACGAATTGCACGCCCTTGACCACGCGGCCGTCCTTGACGTCCAGGCAGGGGATCAGTCGGATTTTCAGCGTCATGGCCGGGCTTCCCTTGCGCCTTTGAGCAGCGCCAATGCTTCCGTTGCATCAATGCGCCCGTCATAGAGCGCGCGGCCGGAAATGGCGCCTTCGAGCACCTGATATTCGGGCCGGGTCATGCGCTCGATATCCTCCATGGAGGCCAGCCCCCCCGAGGCGATGACGGGAATGGCGGTGGCGCGGGCCAGCTCCAGCGTCGCCGGCCAGTTGATGCCGGCCAGAACCCCATCGCGGTCGATATCGGTATAGATGATGGCGGCCACGCCGGCGCCCTCGAAGCGCCGGGCCAGCTCGATCACCGAAAGCTCGGAGGTTTCAGCCCAGCCTTCCACCGCCACCATGCCGGCGCGCGCGTCGATGCCCACGGCCACCCGGCCGGGCCATTTTTTCGCCGCCTCCCTGACCAGCGCCGGATCGCGCACCGCGATCGTGCCGAGGATGACACGGGCAAGGCCCTTGTCCAGCCAGCTTTCGATATGGCCGAGATTGCGAATGCCCCCGCCAAGCTGCACGGGGAATTTAACCTCTTTGAGGATGGCCTCCACAGCGGCGCCGTTGACGCTCTGGCCGGCGAAAGCACCGTTGAGATCGACAACATGGAGATAGTCAAAGCCCTGCGCTTCGAAGGCGCGGGCCTGGGCGGCCGGATCGTCGTTGAAGACGGTGGCCTGATCCATGTCGCCCAGCTTGAGGCGCACGCATTGGCCATCCTTAAGGTCGATGGCGGGGAAGAGGATCATGGCGTCCATCCGAGGAAATTGGCGATCAGCCGCAACCCCAGCGCCTGGCTTTTTTCGGGGTGGAACTGGGTGCCGAAAATATTGTCGCGACCGACACAGGCGGTAAGCGGCCCGCCATAATCGGTGGTGGCGAAGAGCGTTGCCGGATCGTCCACCCGCAAATGGTAGGAATGGACGAAATAGGCGTGCTGGCCGGCGGGGCCGTCGACAAGGCCGGCGAGCAGGGCATGGGGACGGGTGAAGGAAAGGGTGTTCCAGCCCATATGGGGAACTTTCAGGGCGGGATCGGAGGGGACGATCTTTTCCACCGCACCGGCAATCCAGCCGAGACCGGGCGTAACGATTTTCTCGCGGCCCTCGCTGGCCAGGAGCTGCATGCCGACGCAGACGCCGAGAAAGGGCACCCCGCCGCGCAGCACCCGTTCCTCCAGCGCCTCGACCATGCCGGGCACGGCATCGAGCCCGGCCTTGCAATCGGCGAAGGCGCCGACGCCGGGCAGCATGATGCGATCGGCCCGACGCACCGCATCGGGATCATTGGTGACCTGGATGATATCGCCCCGTCCTGTTTCGGCGGCGACCCGCTCGAAGGCCTTGGCGGCGGAGCGCAGATTGCCGGCGCCATAATCGACGATGGCCAGCGTGCTCATGGCGTGTTCTCCAGAAACGCCAGCCGGGCCAGATCGGCATCGGCGGCAAAGACGTGACCGGCTGGCGCATAGCCCCGCCGCCGCAGGGCGCGGCGCCCGGCCCCCGGCGCGGCAAAGCCGAAAGCCAGCGCGACGGGCAGATAGAGCCAGCAGGCGGCCTCGGCGCCGAGGAAACGCGCGCCCAGAACCAGGACGGCGAGCGCGAGGACGAAGAGCCCGAGCTGGCCCCAATGGCGATGGAGGAGCGCATGAACCGGCGGCAGCAGGAAGGCGAACCAGGAAAAGCGCTCCCCGACCGCCATGGGCAGGCCGGCCTCGGCCGGGGACTGATAAAGGGCAAATAGGGTCAAGGGGAAACTCCCAGGACTGGTTGAGGTCCACTTAGTGCAAAACGGGCCATAGCGGAAGGGCGGGGCTCTCGACACCCCCTCCCAGCCTCCCCCATCAAGGGGGAAGTATCGTCCGGCGGGTTTGGCGAAAGCGTACTCCGACCTATGCCAAAGGCTTTTTTAGAGCGTGCCCTTGGTGGAGGGAATGCGGCCGGCCTGGCGCGGGTCGATCTCGATGGCGTCGCGCAGGGCGCGGGCCACCGCCTTGAACATCGACTCGGCCAGATGATGGTTGTTGTCGAAGTAGAAATTCTCGATATGCAGCGTGATGCCGGCATTGATGGCGAAGGCCTGGAAGAATTCGCGGAACAGCTCGGTATCGATGTCGCCGATCTTGGCCTGGCTGAATTCGGCCTTGAACACCAGGAAGGCGCGGCCGGACACGTCCAGCGCCGCCCGGGTCAGCGTGCCGTCCATGGGCAGATCGCAGCTGGCATAGCGCCGGATGCCCTTCTTGTCGCCCAGCGCCTCGCGCAGGGCCTGTCCAAGGGCGATGCCGACATCCTCGACGCTATGGTGAAAATCGATATGAAGGTCGCCCTTGCAGGCGATGTCCATGTCGATGAGCGAATGGCGCGCCAGCTGGTCGAGCATATGGTCGAAAAAGCCGATGCCGGTCTGCATGGTGTGCCGGCCGGTGCCGTCGAGCGCGATGGAGACGGTGATTTCGGTCTCATTGGTCTGGCGGGCGATGGTGGCGGTGCGCATGGGCTGTCTCCGGCGTTCGCTGGCTGGTTAGCAGATCGGCGCGCCCGCGTGAAGATCGGCACCGGACGGCTCGGTTGCAATCGCCGCCGGGGCCCCTAAATATCATGCAACAGTTCGGAGTATCTCCCCTCATGAGTGACAGTAATTTTCCCGGCTGGCACGGGACAACCATCGTTTCCGTGCGCAAGGGCAACAAGGTGGTGGTGGCCGGCGATGGCCAGGTTTCCATGGGCCAGACGGTGATGAAGCATACCGCCAGGAAGGTGCGGCGGCTCGCCGGCGGCACGGTGATCGGCGGCTTTGCCGGCTCGACCGCCGACGCCTTCACCCTGTTCGAGCGGCTGGAAGCCAAGCTCGAGCAATATCCCGACCAGCTGATGCGGGCGGCGGTGGAACTGGCCAAGGACTGGCGCACCGACCGCTATCTGCGCAAGCTCGAAGCCATGATGATCGTGGCGGACAAGACCGACACGCTGGTCTTGACCGGCACCGGCGACGTGCTGACGCCCGATCATGGCGTCATCGCCATCGGCTCGGGCGGCAATTACGCCCATTCGGCGGCGCTGGCCCTGCACCAGGCGACCGAGCTCGACGCCGAGGACATTGCCCGCCGCGCCATGAAGATCGCGGAAGAGATCTGCGTCTACACCAATGGCAATGTGACGCTGGAAACCATCGAGCTCGACAGGTGAGCTATTCGATCCGCCGGCTGAGCCGGAACGATCTCGGCGCCTATAAGGCGATCCGGCTCGAGGCGCTGGAGCGCCATCCGGAAGCCTTTCTCTCCGACGCCGAAAGCTTCGCGGCCCTCACGGACGAGGAAATCGAGGCGGCTCTGGAAAAACTCACCGTCTTTGGCGCGGTGTTGCCCGACGGCAGGCTGGGCGGCATCAACGCCTTCCTGCGCGCGCAAGGCGCCAAGGAGCGGCATCGCGGCTGGATGATCCAGGTCTATGTCCGTCCCGCCCATCGCGGCAGCGGCATGGCCCGGGCGCTGTGCGAGCACCTGATCGCGCATGCTCGCGCCGAGGTGTTGCAGCTCCATCTTGGGGTCTGGTCAGAAAATTATGCCGCCATAAGGCTCTATGAAAAGCTGGGGTTCGAAGTCTACGGGACAGAGCCTCGCTATCTTTTGGTGAACGGTTGCTTCTGCGACGAACACATGATGGTGCGCTTCCTGGACAAGGCACCTGGAGAAGACAAATGAGTGAAACCAATTTTTCCCCGCGCGAGATCGTTTCCGAGCTCGACCGCAATATCGTGGGCCAGGCCGACGCCAAGCGCGCCGTGGCCGTGGCGCTGCGCAACCGCTGGCGCCGCCAGCAATTGAGCCCGGAGCTGCGCCGCGAAGTTTCGCCCAAGAACATCCTAATGATCGGGCCGACCGGCGTCGGCAAGACCGAGATTTCCCGGCGGCTGGCCCGGCTGGCTCAGGCTCCCTTCATCAAGGTGGAGGCCACCAAATTCACCGAAGTGGGCTATGTGGGACGCGATGTCGAGCAGATCATCCGCGATCTGGTCGAGGCGGGCATCGCCGTGCTGCGCGACAAGCGCCGGCGCGACGTGCAGGCCCAGGCCCATCACAATGCCGAGGAGCGGGTGCTGGATGCGCTGGTGGGCAACTCGGCCACGCCCTCGACGCGCGACAGTTTTCGACGCAAGCTGCGCGATAACGAGCTGGACGATCGGGAAATCGAGCTGGAAATGACCCCGGCCAGCCCCGGGGGCTTCGAAATCCCCGGCATGCCCAATGGCGGCATCGGCATGATCAATCTCTCCGACATGTTCAAGCAGGCCATGGGCGGGCGCGGGGTGAAGCGCAAGATAAGGGTCAAGGACGCCTATGAGCCGCTGATCGCCGAGGAGGCCGACAAGCTGCTCGACCAGGACCAGCTCAAGGCCGAGGCCATCGAGCTGGTGGAAAATCACGGCATCGTCTTTATCGACGAAATCGACAAGGTGGCCCAGCGCGAAGGCGGGGTGCAGGGCGGCCCCTCCCGCGAAGGCGTGCAGCGGGACCTGTTGCCGCTGATCGAGGGCACCACGGTTTCGACCAAATACGGGCCGGTCAAGACCGACCATATATTGTTCATCGCCTCGGGCGCCTTCCATGTCAGCAAGCCGAGCGACCTGCTGCCCGAATTGCAGGGGCGCCTGCCGATCCGGGTCGAGCTCAAGGCGCTGACGCGCGAGGATTTCATTCGCATCCTCAGCGACACCGAAGCCAGCCTCATCAAGCAATATGTGGCGCTGATGGGTACGGAAGGGGTGACGCTGGACTTCACCCAGGACGCCATAGAGGCCATTGCCGACGCCGCGGTGAAGGTCAATTCCAGCGTCGAGAATATCGGGGCGCGGCGGCTGCAGACGGTTATGGAGCGGCTGGTGGAGGACATCAGCTTCGAGGCGCCGGACAAGCAGGGCCAGACCATCACCATCGACGCCGCCTTTGTGACCGAGAAGGTCGGGGTGCTGGCCGGGGATACGGATCTGAGCAAGTTCGTGCTGTAGGAGCCGGGCGCTTTCACAAACTCGATGTCACCCCAGCCCTGAGCCGGGATGACATTGCGGGTGGGGAAAGTTCAGAGAGCTACCGTTTCCGCCCGGCGCGCCTGACCACTTCATCGCGCAGGAAGCGCAAATCCTCGGCGTCGAGCCGGGCGATGGAATCGCGCAGGCGGTTGGTGAGTTCGGTGGCCTCGGGCGCAAGGCCCCCGGTGTCGATGCTCACCTTGGGATCGCTGATTTCCGCCAGGCGCTGAAGCTCCTCGGCCTCGTCCCAGATGACGTTGAAAAAGGCGATCATGCGGTGGAGCAGAAAGCTGGTGGGCTGACCGCGCCGTCCGTGTTCGAGGGCGGACAGATAGGCGCTCGAGACATTGAGCGCCGCCGCCATCTGCTTGAGCGAAATGCCGCGCGCCTGGCGCAGGGCCCGCAATCTGGCGCCGAGCGGGGTCATGCTTGCGACCTCATGCGCGGCGCAGGCGCACATACCACGCCCCCTCTCCACCATGGCCGCGCGCCGCCACGCTCCAGCCCGAGACCAGCGGGGCCAGCCCCGGCTCGCCCAGCCAGATCGGCAGCATGGTGCGCAGCACGCCGCGCTCGGTCATGGCGGCGATATAATCATTGTCGGTCTTGAGCCCCTTGCCGGTGATGACCAGCACGGTGCGGTCGCCCCGGGAAAAGCGGGCCTGGATGAAA
>NZ_JAUCDN010000160.1:0-7690 GCF_034675085.1 Devosia sp. | reverse complement strand
AGGCCACGATGGTGAGGATATAGATGAGTGCCGGAGCCAGCAGGGCAAAGGCGAAAAGGGTGGCGCTGCGGCTGCTGGTCATGGGCCTTGCTCCTTAGCCTGCACGCCCGAGGGCAGCATCGAACTGCTGCCAGAGCGGGGCCATATCGACAACCGAACCCGTGCGCATGGCCCGGTCCATGGAAAGGGCGAGAAGCCCCGCTTCGAGCGCGTCGACCACCGAGACCGGCAGCGGCACACCCTCGGTCAGATGGCGCAGGATATCCTCGGCCATCTGCTCGTCGGCCCCGTAATGCTGGGACAATTCGGAATTCTTGTAGGTCTTGTCTTCCAGGCGCTCGGCCGTGCGGCTGTCGGTGACGCGGAAGTAATTGCGGATGAAGTCGCCTTCGGCCATGCCCTTGGCGCCGATGACGGCGAAGCGCCGGAAATCGTCGGGCACGTTGATATTGGTGTGGAAGGTCAGCGCCGCGCCATTCTCATAGGAGACGATGGCGGTCTGGAAATCGATGATGTCGCCATCGCTGTCGAAGACCTTGTCCGAGCCCTGCCAGCCCGAAGGCTTGCGGTGGTAGACCTCCAGATCGTTGGCGCCGGTGCCCTGGGGGGCATTTGCGGGCGTGAAGCTGCGGCGGCCGCCAAAGCTGGCGACGAAGCGCGGGCGGCACCCCATGACGCCATTATAAAGATCGAGGTCGTGGCAGCATTTTTCCAGCATGAAGCTGCCGGCATATTTCTCGTAGCGACGCCAGTCGCGCATGAAGAAGGCGCCGTGATAGGGCGGAATATGCTCGGACGCCTCGATGGAGGCGATGTCGCCCAATTTGCCCTCGGCCTGGGCCTTGCGCAGATCGACATAAAGCGGAGCATAGCGCAGGACGAGGCCGACCATGACATTGTCGGAGCCGTAGCGGCCGAGCAGCTCGGCCAGCGCCATGGTATCCTCGATGGAGGTGACCACCGGCTTTTCGGAAAAGATCCTGAGGCCGCGCTCGAGACCGATGCGGATATGATCGAGATGCATGTGGTTGGGCGAGCCGACCATGAGCAGGTCCAGATTGCCGCCATCGATCAGCGCTTCGAGGCTGTCATAGGCCGGGCCGATCTTCACGCCATGCTCGGTGGCATAGGACAGGCCCGCCGGATCGGGATCGACATAGCCGACGATCTCGAAATCGGGACGCGCCACGGAGAAGACGCGAGCCAGATATCCCAAACGATAGCCGAGGCCGATTATGCCGACGCGCATAAGTTCCTACCCTGTTTTATTAGACCGCCGACCTCTTGCGGGCCGGTGACGTTTGTGTAAACGATTTTCAAGACTAGGATCGTTTCCAAAGCCATGTCAACACGAATTCGACACAGTTTCAATACCAATTTAAGCCACCCCTGAATTTTCCTGTACTGCGACGAATTTTGCCTAATTTCTGGGGGTTTCTGCCCATATTTTCGGCAGGACGGCGCTGGACAAAGGCTGTGGAAAGAGGCAGCATGGCCAAATTGGTATTCATCTGGGCTCTTGGGCGAGCTTTCAGAATGATGACCACAATGAAAATTTGAAACACAAATGCAGGGGCGAAACCGGGAAGAACCGGCCCTGTCCCATGCAGGCGAGGAGAGCGATGAGCAGCCCCAATCCCTTCCCCGGCGACGCCGAGCGCAGCGCCATCTGGACCATGCTGGTGGAACGCGATATCGCGGCCTATATCGCCGCCGACTGGACCATGGTGGAGGACGATTTCGTCGCCGAGGACTTTTTCGGCGTTAACGGCAATGGTTGCGACAATCCCGATGGCTGGACCATCAGCTTTCCCACCCTGGCCGATTATCGCGAGGAATGGCTGCGCCAGGCGCGCGAGGGCCAGAAAGTGGCCTATGCCGAGGACGCCGAGGCGGCCATCCACCGCGCCACCAGCCTCACCGAGATCGAAATCAAGGGCGAGCGCGCCGTGGCGCACAAGAAATTCGACGGCAGCATCGCCCGCGCCGATGGCGGCAAGGACACGCTCAACTGGCAGACGGTGTATTTCTGCCGCAAGGTGGACGGCCGCTGGAAGCTGACGGGGTTCGTGGGCTACCTGCCCTATCCGATGGGGAAGAGCTGAAGACTTTTCGATAGGGCAAGAGGCGCTATCGGCTCTTTTTCTTCTTCTGCGATGGTTCAGTCGACACCCTCCCCCTTGCGGGGAGGGATCAAGGGTGGGGGCGTTTGGCCCCGATATTGGGGCTTTCTCACCCCCTCCCAGCCTCCCCCATCAAGGGGGAGGTGCCGCGCGGTGGGTGGGGAGAGTCCGTGAACAAGAGTCTGGACATGTCGTTTTTCACGCCGCAACGGCTCGTCATGCTGGTGTTCTTCTTCCAGCCTATCGCCTTCGGCTCATGGCTGCCGCGCATTCCCGAGGTGCAGGCGGGAATGGGGCTGGGGCCGGCGGCGCTGGCGCTGGCGCTGCTGGGCATGCCCTGCGGCACGCTGGTCACCCTGCCCTTTGCCGGGCCGCTGGTGGGGCGGATCGGAGCGCGGCGGGCGATCCTGATCGGGTTCGTGTTCTATTCCATCGCCGCCTGCCTGCCGGTGCTGGCCCCGAGCCCGCTGCTGCTGTTTGTCGCGCTGATGCTGGCCGGGTCGGCCATCTCCTTTGTCGAATTGGGGCTCAACGTGCAGGCCGACCTGGTGGAAAAAGCCGGCGGCAGGCTGATCATGAACACCGCCCATGGCTGCTGGTCGCTGGGCATCATGGCGGGGAGCCTCGTCGGGTCCGGGCTGGCCGGGCTGGGGCTGGCCCCTTCCCTGTCGGTGCCGCTGGTGGCCGCGATCGTTTTGCCGCTGGCGCTGGCCAGCGCCTGGGCCCTGCCCCGGCTGGATGACAGCGCCCCCCATGGGCAGGTGCAGCGCTCGGCCTGGGCGCTGCCCAGCCCGGCCCTGATCGGCATCTGTCTCTTCGTCTTCGGCATCACCATGACCGAAGGCGCCATGGCCGACTGGTCGGCGATTTTCCTGCGCGACGCGCTGTTCGCCGAAGGCGGGCTGGTGGGGCTGGGCTATTCGGTATTCGCGCTGCTGGTGGCGACGGGCCGCTTCGGCGGCGACCTGCTCAAGCGCCGGTTCGGCGCGGTGGGCACGGCGCGGCTCTGCGGCACGCTGGCGGTTCTGGGCGGCGCCCTGCTCTATATGGCGCCCAGCGTGGAAATGGCGCTGGTTGGCTTCGGCATAATCGGGCTGGGCGTGTCGGTGGGCTTCCCGCTGGCGGTGACGGCGGCGGCGGGCATTGGCGACCGGGCCGCTTCGGCCAATGTGGCGGTACTCTCCTTCGTGGCTCTGACCGGGTTCCTGATCGGGCCGCCGCTGATCGGGCTGGTGGCCGAGCATGGCGGCATCAGACTGGGCATTGCCTGCGTCATCCCCGTGCTGGGGCTGAGCCTATTGCTCGCCGGGCGGCTGAAGCCGCGGCCAGCCTCCCTCTCCCACAATCCTCAAGCCGACATAGCCGGAGTGCTCTGATGCGTATCGCCGTGGCCGGACTGCATATCGAATGCAGCTCCTATAATCCCGTGCTCAACCATGAGGGCGATTTCCGCGTGCTGCGCGGGCCCGCCATGCTCAAGGACGGCTATTTCGACTTTTTGACGCATTTCCCCGCCGAGTTCATCACCATCCTTCACGCGCGCGCCATTGCCGGCGGGCCGGTGGCGCGGGATATCTATGAGCGCTGGAAGGGAGAAATCCTCGACGGGATCAAGGCGGCGATGCCGCTGGACGGGGTGTATCTGCCGCTGCATGGCGCCATGGTGGTGGAAGGCCTGTTCGACGCCGAGGGCGATTTCATCGCCGCGGTGCGCGAGACGGTGGGGCCGGACCTGCCGATCGCGGCCAGCTATGACCTGCACGGCAATATCAGCCAGACCATCATCGACAATCTCGATATTTTCTCCACCTATCGCACCGCGCCCCATATCGACACGCCCGACACCATGCGCCGGGCGGTGAACATGCTGGTGCGGGCGCTGCGCCGGGGTGAAAAGCCGATGCTGGCCTGGGCCAAGGTGCCGGTGCTGCTGCCGGGGGAGCGCACCTCGACCCAGGACGAGCCGGCGCGCAGCTTTTATGCCCAGATGGAGGCGGTGGAGGACCCCACGGGCATCTGGGACGCCTCGTTCCAGGTGGGCTATGTATGGGCCGACGAGCCGCGCGCCACCGCCTGCGCCGTCATCACCGGCACCGACCGGGGCGCCATGGCGGAGGCGGCGCGGCATCTGGCGCAGGATTATTGGAACATTCGCGAAGGGTTCGTCTTCGGCATGGAGACCGGCTCCATCCAAGAGTGCGTGGACAAGGCCGTGGCGAGCCAGACCCAGCCGGTGGTGCTGGCCGAATCGGGGGACAACCCCACCGGCGGCGGGGTGGGCGACCGGGCCGAAGTGCTAGCGGCGCTGATGGCGCGGAACGCGCAGGGCGTGATCTTTGCCGGCATCACGGACGCGGCGGCGACGGAGGCCGCCTATGCGGCGGGCGTGGGCGCGCGGGTGAAACTGCATATCGGGGCGAGCCTCGATCCGGCCAGCACGCCGGTGGACGCCGAGGCCGAGGTGCAGTTCCTCTTCGAAACCGGCGAAAAGCGCCTGCGCGAGGCGGTGGTGCGGATCGGCGGGATCGACCTGGTGCTGACGGCGCGGCGGCGGCCCTTCCACAATCTGGCGGACTTCACCCGGCTGGGGCTCGACCCGAAAGCGGCGCGCATCGTCGTGGTGAAATCGGGCTATCTGTCGCCCGAGCTTGGGCCCATCGCCAATCCGGGCCTGATGGCGCTGTCGCCGGGGGTGGTGGACCAGTTCGTCGAGCGGCTGGAGCGCAAGCACAAAAGCGGCAAGCAATATCCGTTCGACCGGGATTTCGCGTTTACGCCCGAGGTGGTGTGGTCGAAGCGGGCGGGGTGAACGCCGTAAGCCTCCCGAGCCCGGTGTCATTCCGGCCTTGAGCCGGAATCCATCTCCGCATGTTTCCAAACCCATCGAGGTGGCGGATGGCCTTCAGGATGGATGCCGGCCTGCGCCGGCATGACATGGTGGGTGGGGATGGGCTGGGTCAAATGTGGCAACGATCTAATTCAGCATCGCCCGCAATTCGGCCTGCACGGCCTGCATGGCCGGCAGATAGAGGTCGACGAGATCGGTGACGCTCTGCTGGGTGGCGGGGGCGCCGATGTTGAGGGCCGCAACGGTGGCCCCGCGCGCATTGCGGATGGGAACGGCGATGGAGCGCAGGCCCATTTCCACCTCCTGATCGATGAGCGCATAGCCTTGCGCGCGGATGCGGGCCAGTTCGGCAAGGATGGCGGCGGGGTCGGTGCGGGTGAGCGGGGTGCGCGCGATGAGGGGCGTCTGTTCGAGAATCCCCGCCGCTTCGCCTTCGGGACGGGCGGCGAGCAGGACGCGGCCCATCGAGGTGCAGAAGGCGGGCAGGCGCGAGCCGGGCATAAGGGCGATGGCCATTAATTTTCGCTGGGCGGCGCGGGCCACATAGACGATATCGGCACCATCGAGGATGGAGACCGACGAGCTTTCGCCGAGTTCCTGCGAGAGCCGGTCGAGCAGCGGCTGCACCATTTGCGGCAGCGGCATGGTGGCCAGGCACGCCGTGCCCAGCCGCAGGACGCGCGGCGTCAGGGTGAAATATTTCCCGTCATAATCGGCATAGCCCAGATGGGCCAGCGTCAGCAGGCAGCGCCGCGCCGTCGCCCGGTCGAGCCCGGAAGCGGCGGAGACTTCGCTGATCGACTGGCGCGGGCGCTCGGCGGTGAAGGTCTCGATGGCGAGCAGGCCCTTGGCCAGCCCGCCCATGATGTCGCGTTCGAGCATGGCGTGGCCTTTGTGCGATATGTCAACAAATACAGCATATCGCACAAATTCGGTTGAAGGGAAAGGTGGGGCGGGGTTTATGGGTATCCGATCACAGGGGCGCGCGGCGCCTTCCGTGCGGCTCCTCCCCCTCGACGAGGGAGGTTGGGAGGAGGTGCCGAGAGCCGCGATATCGTGGCTAAACACCCCCCACCCTCGATCCCTCCCCGTAAGGGGGAGGGAGGCGAAGGAGCCGAAGTATGGGAAAAAGGACAAAGGCCATGGATAAGAGTGTTCCAGACCTGGCAACGGCGCTGGAGGGCATCACGGACGGCATGGTGGTGATGATCGGCGGGTTTGGCGGATCGGGCGCGCCGATCGAGCTGATCCATGCGCTGATCGACCGCTTCAAGGCGACGGGAAGCCCGAAGAACCTGACGCTGGTCAACAATAATGCCGGCAATGGGCGCATCGGCATCGCCGCCATGATCGATGCCGGCATGGTGGCCAAGATGATCTGCTCGTTTCCGCGCTCGGTCGATCCGCGCGCCTTCACCGAACGCTATCTCAAGGGCGAGATCGGGTTGGAGCTGGTGCCGCAGGGCACACTGGCCGAGCGCATCCGCGCCGCGGGCGCCGGCATTCCGGCTTTCTATACGCCGTCGAGCTTCGGCACCGAGCTGGCCGAGGGCAAGCCCGTGGCCGAATTCGACGGTAAATCCTATGTGCAGGAGCGCTGGCTCAAGGCGGACGTGGCCATATTGAAGGCCGAGCTGGCCGACCGCATGGGCAATCTCACCTTCCGCAAGGCGGCGCGCAATTTCTCGCCGCTGATGGCGGCGGCGGCCAGGCTGACCATTGTGCAGGCGCGGTCGGTGGTGGAACCGGGGGAAATCGACCCCGAACAGGTGGTGACGCCGGGCATTTTCGTCGACCGGGTTCTGGAGGTGGCCGACGCGCAGCAGGAAGAGGCGCTGATGCGCGCCGGGGTGGCTTATGATGGTTGAGAAACTTTCCAACGCGCAGATCGCCTGGCGCGCGGCGCAGGACATTGCCGACGGGGCCTATGTCAATCTGGGCATCGGCTTTCCCGAAATGGTGGCCAAGTTCCAGCCGCCGGGCCGGCAGGCGGTGTTCCACACCGAAAACGGCGTGCTCAATTTCGGCGAGGCTCCGCCCGAAGGCGAGGAGGACTGGGACCTCATCAATGCAGGCAAGAAGGCAATCACCTTGAAGCCGGGCGCGGCCTTCTTCCACCATGCCGACAGCTTTGCCATGGTGCGGGGCGGACATCTGGATGTGGCGATATTGGGCGCCTACGAAGTGGCGGAAAATGGCGACCTGGCCAATTGGTCGACCGGGCCCAAGGGCGTGCCGGCCGTGGGCGGGGCGATGGACCTGGTGCATGGGGCAAAACGCGTCGCTGTCATTACCGACCATGTGACCAAGGACGGGCGGCCCAAGCTGGTCAAGCGCTGTTCGCTGCCGCTGACGGGCGTGGGATGCGTGACGCGGGTTTATACGAGCCTGGCCGTGATCGATATCGAGAAGGACCGTTTCATTCTGCGGGAGAAGCTGGCGGGGCTCAGCCTTGATAGCTTGCAGGACGTGACCGGGGCCGAACTGGTGGTTTCCGGCCCGATTGCCGATCTGGTGGCCCCTGAGGTTTGAACATGACCGACGCTTATATCTGTGACTATATCCGCACCCCTATCGGCCGCTTCGGCGGCGCGCTGGCCATGGTGCGTCCCGACGATCTGGGCGCCATTGCGCTGAGCGCGCTGGTGGCCCGCAATGGCTGCGTCGACTGGGAAGCGGTCGACGACGTGATCTTCGGCAACGCCAACCAGGCGGGCGA
>NZ_JAUCDN010000159.1:0-7762 GCF_034675085.1 Devosia sp. | reverse complement strand
GCTCATCGTCGTCAACAAGCCCGCCGGCATGGTGGTGCATCCCGCGCCCGGCTCGCCCAATGGCACGCTGGTCAATGCTTTGCTCTTTCATTGCGGGGACAGCCTTGCGGGCATTGGCGGGGTAAAGCGCCCCGGGATCGTACACCGCCTCGACCGCGACACCTCAGGCGTCATGGTGGCGGCCAAGACCGAGCAGGCCCATCGCCACCTGGCCGAGCAATTCGCCGATCACGGCCGCACCGGCCCGTTGCACCGCGCCTATATCGCCTTTGTCTGGGGCTCGACCGAAACCGGCAAGGGCACCATCGAGGCCCCGCTGGGCCGCGACCAGAACAACCGCCTCAAGCAGGCCGTGCGCCGCGACGGGCGCGAGGCCATCACCCATTATTTCGTCGAACGGCGTTTCGGGGACGAAGGCTGGGACATCACGCGGGTGCAATGTCACCTGGAAACCGGGCGCACCCACCAGATCCGCGTCCACATGGCCCATATCGGCCATCCGCTGGTGGCCGACGCCGTCTATGCCTCGGGCTATGCCACCAAGATCAGGCGGCTGCCCGAAGCGGTGGCCGAGCCCATCCTCGCCCTCGGCCGGCAGGCGCTGCACGCGGCCGAGCTGGGCTTCGAGCACCCCACCACCGGGCAAGAGATGTTCTTCGAGGCGCCGCTGCCCGACGATCTGCAAGCGCTGGAGGACGCGCTGGAGCCCTATGACAAGGCGTTTGCGCGCTAAGACGGAACCTTCGGCAAGATCAGCCATTCCCCACGCATCGCCCTTACATTCGCCAAAATGCTGCTTATATATCCATCGTAGTTTGCCGATGGGCCGGGTTCGGACATCGCGCCAGACATATTTCCGCCCGCATCGGCGGGGGAACCGAGAAAGGGGTGCGCCATGGCCCAGACCAATCTTCCTGTCCTCTCATCCGAAGGGGGCTTGAGCCGCTATCTTCAGGAAATCCGCAAGTTCCCCATGCTGGAACCGGATGAGGAATATATGCTGGCCAAGCGCTACAAGGAGCATCAGGATCCCGGCGCCGCCCAGAAGCTCATCACCAGCCATTTGCGGCTCGTGGCCAAGATCGCCATGGGCTATCGCGGCTATGGCCTGCCCATTTCCGAGGTGATCTCGGAGGGCAATGTGGGCCTGATGCACGCGGTCAAGCGCTTCGAGCCCGAAAAGGGCTTCCGGCTGGCCACCTATGCCATGTGGTGGATCCGCGCCGCCATCCAGGAATATGTGCTGCGCAGCTGGAGCCTGGTCAAGATCGGCACCACCGCCGCCCAGAAGCGCCTGTTCTTCAACCTGCGCAAGGTGAAGGGCCAGATCGCCGCGCTGGACGACGGCGCGCTGCATCCCGACCAGATCAAGCAGATCGCCACCACCCTCAACGTCACCGAGGACGACGTGGTGTCGATGAATGCGCGCCTGTCCGGCGACGCCTCGCTCAATTCGCCCATGCGGGCCGACGAGGGCTCGTCGGAATGGCAGGATTGGCTGGTGGACGATACGCCCGACCAGGAAACCACGCTGGGCGACAGCCAGGAATATGACGAGCGCATGGGCCTGCTCACCAATGCCATGAGCGTGCTCAACGAGCGCGAGCGCGCTATTTTCCAGGCCCGCCGTTTGCAGGACAATCCCAAGACGCTCGAGGAACTGGCCCAGCAATATGACGTGAGCCGCGAGCGCATCCGCCAGATCGAGGTCCGCGCCTTCGAAAAGGTGCAGGACGCGGTCAAGGAGGCCGCCGCCGCGGCGAACTGAGGATTGAAGGCGGGTCGAAAGGCCCGCCTTTTTATTCCGGATCGGCTATCAAATCCCACAGCCGCTCCTTGCCCAGGATGAGCAGCCAGGGCGTATCGTCCTCGGGCTCGATCTCGACCGGCCCGCCCAAAGCCTGGTTGGAAGTGCCGATCAGCGCGCCGGGGGCCAGGGTCAGCCCATCCATGGGATAATAAAGCCCGCGCGAGCGGGTGAAGGCGATCGGCAGCAGCGGATGGATGGAAACGCGCTCGCCCGGCGCCGCCTCGAACCGCAATGCGCCCGTGGCGGCCAGCGCCACATCCACCGCATCGACCAGCAGCAGCTTGCGCGAGGGCGCAAATTGCAGCACGGCGCTGAGCGCGGCCAGGGTATGGTCGAGCCGCCTGCCGGTCATGCCCAGCGCCAGCGTCACCGGGGCGCGGGTGGAATAGAGCGCCTTCTGGAAATCGGTGGTGATCTGCTCGGGGATATGCAGCACCTTCGTACGCCGTTCCCAGCCGGCGCGATCCGAGAGCGAATCCAGATCGCCGATGATGGCGGCGGGCAGCAGCCCGGCCGCGCCGATGCTGTCGCCCCCGCCATCGGCGCCCACCAGCGCCACGCCGCGCCCGGAAAGGGCGCGCAGCAGGGCCGGATCGACATCGCCGCCCCCCACAATGGCCATGGGCCCCTCGAATACGAAAGCGGGCGCCTGCGGGCTGGGATCGGCAGGGACTTGCACTGGACTGGAACTCGCACTAGATGTCGGGATGTCTCGCTGGGGTGTTCCGGGAAACCGGAGCTGAGAGTTACCCATTGAACCTGAACCAGGTCATGCTGGCGGAGGAAGTTCGAGATGGCAAGGGCGTCTCGGCGTTCCTCCATTGACAAAACCCTTCTCACACATGATCGCACACGATGAAGGGATTGACCCATGGTCAAATTCGTTTCCGTCGCGCTGGCGGTCCTTGCCGGATCGCTCGCCTCGCCCCTATTGGCCGAGGAAGCGCCCATGCTCACCATCTACACCTATGACAGCTTCACCCCCGACTGGGCCCCTGCCCCGCGCCTGAAGGCCGGGTTCGAGGCCATTTGCGGCGGCTGCATCGTCGATTGGGTGGGGGTGGATTCGTCCATCGGCACGCTGCGCCGCGCCCAGCTCGAAGGCGAGAGCACGCCCGCCGACATCATTCTCGGGCTCGACACCGCCATTGCCGGGGAAGCCCGCGCCACCGGGCTCTTTGCCGATCACGACCTGACGCTGGACAATCTCGTGCTGCCCGGCGGCTGGGGCGACAAGCAGTTCGTGCCCTTCGACTATTCCCATTTCGCCTTCATGTACGACACCGACGCTGTGCCGACGCCCCCGGCCTCGTTCGAGGAATTGATCGCCCTGCCCGACGACTTCAAGATCGTCATCCAGGACCCGCGCTCCTCCACCCCGGGCTTCGGGCTGGTGCTCTGGGTCAAGGCCGCCTATGGCGATCGCGCCGCCGAAATCTGGAAGGGCCTCAAGCCCCATATCCTCACCGTCACCCGCGACTGGAGCGAGAGCTATGCCCTGTTCCTCAATGGCGAGGTCGACATGGCGCTCAGCTATACCAGTTCGCCCAGCTATCACCTGATCGAGGACCAGGACGACACGCTCAAGGCGGCGCTGTTCAGCGAGGGCCACTATCCGCAGATCGAGGTGGCGGGGATCCTGAAATCCACCGACCAGATGGAGCTGGCCCGGCAATTCCTGACCTACCTGGTTTCGCCCGAAGCCCAGAACATCATCGCCCACACCAATTGGATGTTCCCGGTGATCGATCTGGGTGAGGCGCTCAACCCCGCCTTCGGCAACCTGCCGCAGCCGGAAAAGACGCTCGTCTTCTCCGACGCGGATATCGCCGCCCATGGCCAGGAATGGGTCGACGAGATGTTGGCGGCGATCCGGTAGCATCGTGGTGGCGACATTCCCCATCCTCACCATCCCATCCATGGTGTCGCCCCGGCAAAAGCCGGGGCCCATCCTGAGATGGTGGGCCAATGAGAAAATATCAGGATGGATCCCGGCTCAAGGCCGGGATGACATCGGGGACGGGGATGGAACGCTGGCCCAATACCGGCTCCGGGTTTCGCCATGACCACCCTCCCGCCCCGCCCATTGCGCATCGGCGTGGCCACCGCTCTGGCCGCCGCCATTGCGCTGCTCATCGCCATGGTGCTCTGGGCCATTCTGGCCGCCGCCAGCGATGCCGGAGCGGGCCATTCGCGGGTGGACATCGCGCACCTGCTGCGCATGACCGCCATCCAGGCGGGGCTGACCACCCTGCTGTCGCTGGCGGTGGGCATGGCGCTGGCCTGGGCGCTCAACCGGCTGCGCTTTTGGGGGCGCGAGCTGGCGGTGGGGCTGTTCGCCGCCGCCATCGTCACCCCCGGCATGGTGGTGGCCTTCGGCCTGCTCTCGGTCTGGGGCCGCAATGGCTGGATCAACCGGCTGAGCGAATCCCTGTTCGGCGCCGGCATCGGCAATCCCGCCTTCGGGCTGGGCGGCATCCTCTTGGCCCATGTGGTGCTGGACGGGGCCTTTGCCGCCCGCATCCTGCTGGCCCGGCTCGACGCCATCCCCGCGGCACGGCTCAAGACCGGCCAGTCGCTCGGCCTCTCCCCCTGGCAGCGCTTCACGCTGATCGACTGGCCCGCCATGCGCGGCACCATGCCGGGCCTGGCCGCCATCATCTTCCTTCTTGCCTTCACCAGCTTTCCCATCGTGCTGCTTCTGGGCGGCGGCCCGGCCAACCAGACGCTGGAAGTGGCCATCTATGCCGCCGTGCGGCAGGATTTCGATCTCGTCGGCGCGGTGCAGCTTGCCGCCACCCAGATCGCGGTCTGCGCGCTGGTCATCCTTTTCGCCTCGGGGCTGGCCCCGGTGCCCGGCGGCTTCGGCGCCTCCACTCCCCCGCTCTGGCGCGACCATGGCCCGGCGCGCCTGTTGCAATGGGGCGTGCTGATCGTGGCGCTGATCGGCTTCGTGTTGCCGCTGCTGGCGGTATTGGCCGACGGGCTGCGGCCGGGCCTGGGCGCATTGCTGAGCCAGCCCGCCTTCTGGGCGGCGGCAACGAGCAGCATCGTCATCGGCACGCTGTCGGCATTGTTGACGCTGGCCCTGGCGCTGGCGCTGAGCCTGGGCCGCAGCGCCACGGCAAGGCCGGGGCTGCGGGCGCTGCTGGGCGCGCCGGCTTTCGCCTATCTGGCCGTGCCGGCGGTGGTGCTGTCGCTGGGCTTTTTCCTGCTGGTGCGGCATCTGGGCCTCTCCACTACGGCGGCGGCTCCCGTCGTCGTCATTATCGGCAACAGCCTTCTGGCCCTGCCCTTCGCCGTGGCGACGCTGGGGCCGCCGCTCGACGCCATCGCCCGCAGCCGGGGCAAGCTGATCCGCACGCTGGGCCTCACCGGCTGGCGGCAGTTCGTGCTGGTCGAATATCCGCTGCTGGGCCGCGATATCGGCGTCATGCTGGCGCTGGCCTTCTGCTTCTCGCTGGGCGATCTCGGCGTCATCGCCCTGTTCGGCACCCAGGATTTCCAGACCCTGCCCCTGATGATGTTCCGCGCCCTGGGCTCCTATCGCAGCAATGACGCCGCCGCCATCGCCGCCATCCTGCTGCTCGGCACCATCGCGGCCTTTGTCGGCCTGCCCCGGCTTTTCGAAAGGATCGCCCATGCTGCGCGTTGAAGATTTGCGCTTCGCCTATCCCCGACAGCAGACGCCCTATCTCTTTTCGCTCGACGCGCGGCCGGGCGAGGTGACCGCCATTTCCGGCCCCAGCGGCTCGGGCAAGTCCACCCTGCTCGACCTCCTGGCCGGCTTTCTCCAACCGCAGGCCGGCCGTATCGACCTCGATGGCACCGACCTGGTGCCGCTGCCGCCGGAACAGCGGCCGGTGTCGCTGCTGCTGCAAAGCGAGAGCCTGTTCGAGCATCTGAGCGCCAGGCGCAATACCGGGCTCGGGCTGCCGCCCCGCACCCCCGCCGCAGAAGCAGAGCCGAAAATCGCCGCGGCGCTGGCCGAAGTGGGACTGGTGGGGCTGGGCGAGCAGGTGGCCGCAACGCTTTCAGGCGGGCAGAAGCAGCGCGTGGCGCTGGCCCGCACCCTGCTGCGCGCCCGCCCGGTGCTGTTGCTGGACGAACCCTTCTCGGCGCTGGACGACGCCACCCGCCGCGCCGTGCGCATGCTGGTCGGCACCCTCACCGCCCGTCATGGCTGGCATACGCTGCTGGTGAGCCACCACGCCGACGACATCGCCGCGCTGGCGCAGCGGCGCTATGAACTGGTGGAGGGGCGGCTGGTGGCGGCGTAAAGCGTGTCGCGATCCCTGTGACGCGCGATCTCGTCCCACCCCGGATGGCATTCCGGCGCAAGCCGGAATCCAGCTCCGCATGGTCCCCCATCCATCGTTGGGGGGATGGTCTTCAGGATGGATGCCGGCCTGCGCCGGCATGACATTGTGCCAGGGGATGGTACCGTTGCCCCTTAGCTCGTCCAGCTGGCGAAGACCTTGTCGAACAGGGCTTGCGCCGTGGCGTCCTTTTCCAGCGTGATGATGGCGTTGCGGCCGGTGCCGTAGATGATGGCCAGGTCCATCCAGCGGCTCTTGCGCACCAGATCGAGATTGCGCTCGGTTTCGGCCGGCACGGCGCTCAGGGCGAAAAGGAAGGAATTGCCCAGAACGCGGGCCGAAGCGCCGACCAGCGCCGTGCCCGGAACCAGTTCCTGGTCCTTGAGCAGAATGCCGGGCAGATTGGCGATGGTGCCGCCCACAAAGGTGTCGCTGACCTTGAAGTCCAGTTCCACCAGATGGCTGGCCGGCAGGCCGGGATCGGAATTCTTGCGGATGGTGATGTCCACGCCCAGATTGCGCGCCGGAATGCTGGCCACGCCTTTGATGGTGGGCAGGCCCAATTCGTCCACGCCCTCGCTCCATTCCACCGTGCCCGAGAACGGAACCGCGCCCGCCGAGCCGTCGGTGCTGGCTTCGAGCAGCAGCGACTGGCTGCCGGCCAGCACGGCCGGATCGACCGAAGCGGCAGGATCGTCGGCGGCAATGGCGGCCGCTGCGGCGCCGGGCAGGCGCTCGTCGGTCTTGATCTCGCCGGTGCCGATATCGGGCAGCATGGTTTCGGTGCCATTGGGCCGTACGGGCTCGGGGGTCGGCTCGAGCCTGTCGTCGATTTCCAGCCCGCTCAATTCACTATTGCCCACATCGGCGCCGGCGGTAGGCGCGGTATTGCCCGGCCCCACCGGCGCGCCATCGGCATTGGCGGGAACCGGATCGAGGGTGGGCGTCGCCGCAGGCACCTGGCTGGCGGTTTCCACCACCGGCGCCTGCGCACGGCCGAACATCTGGTCGAGATCGACATAGCCCTCGCGCCAGGCCCAGAAGCCCGCGCCGCCCACGCCGACCAGCAGCAGGGCGAAAACGACAAGGAAAATGGTGAGGCCCGCGCCGCCGCGCTCGGCGGGAGCGTCGGCAAAGCCGGCATCGTCATCCACCTCGGAAGCATCGGGGGATGCAGCGCCCCCGGCCTGCTTGTCCGTATCGGGCGCTGATTCGCCGCGCGCCTCGCGGTCGAGCGTCTCGATGGCGCGCTCGATGACGTCCTGGGCCTCGTTGGGGTCGGGCTCGACCTCCACTTCGCGCACGCTGGACAGCGCCGCTTCCACCGGCGCCGCCTCGGTCTCCAGGATCGGCGCCACGGCCGGCTGGCGCGCCAGCGCCTGGTTGCCGATCACCGGCTCGATGCGCGGTGCCTCGAAACGCGGCTCGACGCTGCTATTGGCGGCGGAAAAGCTTTCGCGGCGCGGCTCGCTCGAAACCCCGATGGGGGAGCTGGGGCCGGCCTTGGCCGCCTCGGCGCGCATGACGATGGAGGGCATGGCCGGCGGCTCGCGCCGGATAGGCTCAGGCTGGGGCGCGGGTGACGGCTGAGCGGGCGCGTCGGCCGGTGCTTTCACCTCGGGCTCGCTGACCG
>NZ_JAUCDN010000158.1:0-7789 GCF_034675085.1 Devosia sp. | reverse complement strand
GAAGCGGCTGGCGCGGGTGGACGAAATGATGACGCCGATCTTGAGTTTGGACACGTGTGGCCCTCCTTGGTAACAAAAAATAACTGAGGCGATATATGTGCCCTTCAACGCATGCCACAAGAAGGCACCTTCATGTTGTGCAGCGACAAGAATTTGCCTTGGTTACATTCCTGTAAGTATCGGAAAATATAGGGTTTCCGCCGATGTTGCGGGTTTTGGAGGGCGGAAGCGGTCCAGAGTTAGCCAGGCTTTGACGCAATGTTCGCTGCACGGCAACAATTGGTGGCTCCCCCCATGAATCCGGGTTGGCGCGGCGTGGCTTATGGCGTTGCCTCCTGCCTTGGGGCATCGCCACCACGAGGGACATCATGAACAAGTTTTCCGCTGCCTTGGCTCTGGCCATCCTGGCCATGAGCACGACCGGCGCCGCTGCCATTGACCGGCGCGTGCAGATCAACAACTACACCTCTTACGACATCATCAGCTTTTATGCGTCCAATAAGGGCACGCGCTCATGGGAAGAGGATATTCTGGGCCGCAAGATCCTGCCGGCCGGCCATAGCGTCGTCATCAATATCGACGATGGCAGCGGCTACTGCAAATACGACTTCCTCGCCGTGTTCGAGGACGGCGAGGAACTGGTGAAATACAACAACAATGTCTGCGAGCTGAGCCAGTTCAACTATACGGACTGATCGCCCAACGCGGCTCGATAGCGCCGCACGGCTTCGGCAAAGCCCATAAGCAGGGCATCCGCCGTCAGGCCGTGGCCGATGGAAACTTCGGCCACGCCGGGCACCGCCGACTGGAAAGCCGGCAGGTTGGCAAGCGTCAGGTCGTGCCCGGCATTGACACCAAGACCCGCGTCCTGCGCCGCCTTGGCCGTATGCGCCAAAGCGGCCAGTTCGCGCACGGCACGATCGGGAGCATCGTAACAGCCGCCATAGGGGCCGGTATAAAGCTCGATGCGATCAGCACCCACGCGCCGGGCGGCCGCAGCCGCCTCCACCCCGCCATCGGGATCGCAGAACAACGAAATCCGCCGCCCCGGCGCCTTGAGGCGCGCGAGCGCGCGGACGAGCAATTCGCCCTGTCCGGCGAAATCCCAGCCATGATCCGAGGTCGCCTGGGCCGGATCGTCGGGCACCAGCGTCACCTGCTGGGGAGCAACGGCATCGATCAGCGCGAAGAAATCCTCGCTGGGATAGCCCTCGATATTGAATTCGGCGCCCGGATAATCCTCGCGCAACAATTGTGCGAGATCGAACACATCGCTGCGCCTGATATGGCGCTCATCGGGGCGCGGATGCACGGTGATGCCGCTGGCGCCGGCGTCGAGCACCACCCTTGCGATGCCGGTAACGCTCGGCCAGGGCAGGTTGCGCCGGTTGCGCAACTGGGCGACGGCATTGAGATTGACGGATAGCAGGGTCATGACGCTCCCTCGGGGAAAGGCTTTCCTCTCCTATACCGGATCGCCCGCTTCGCCCAATCGAACCTTTTGATGACACTCATAAGGGAAAGGGAGGCATTTGCGCCTCCCCTCAAGTCACATGCTCTGCGGGCCGCGCGAGATGGCGGCAAGGCCGGTGCGCACCACTTCCACCAGCCCCAGCGGCTGCATCAGCCCGATGAAGCTGTCGATCTTGCCCGGCTTGCCGGTCACCTCGAAGACAAAACTCTCCACGGTGGCGTCGACGATCTGGGCGCGGAAGGCATCGGCCAGGCGCAAGGTCTCCGCCCGGTGCTCACCAGAACCCGCCACCTTGATAAGCGCCAGTTCGCGCTCGAGCGAGCTGCCCTCGGCGGTGAGGTCGTGCACCTTGTGCACCGGCACCAGCCGCTCCAGTTGCAGCTTGATCTGCACCAGAACGCGCGGCGTGGCGATCACCACGACAGTGATGCGACTAAGTCGACGGCCGTGTTCGGTCTCGCTGACGGTGAGGCTTTCGATATTGTAGCCGCGCGCCGAGAACAGGCCCACGACGCGAGCGAGGATGCCCGGCTCGTTGTCGACCAGCACCGAGAGCGTGTGCCGCTCGGTTTCCTGGGTGTCCTTGGTCATGAAATAGGCCGAGCCGGTGGGCTGCAGATGTGCGTTCATATCTCTGTCTCCTCTGCAGCGCCCTAGACGAGCTGCCGTCCCTTTTCATCAATGATGTCGCCGATATCGGCGGTATCGGGCAGGATGATCTCGTTATGCGGCTTGCCCGAGGGAATCATGGGCAGGCAGTTTTCGTCCTTTTCCACCAGGACGTCGAAGAGCACCGGGCCGTCATAATCGAGCATTTCGGCGATGGCCGCATCGAGCTCGGCGGGGTTTTCGCAGCGAATGCCCTTGCCGCCATAGGCCTCGGCCAGCTTGACGAAATCGGGCAGCGATTCCGAATAGGAATGAGCATAGCGCGAGCCATGCAGGAGATCCTGCCACTGGCGAACCATGCCCATGCGCTCATTGTTGAGGATGAAGATCTTGATCGGCAGGCGATACTGCACCGCCGTCGAAAGCTCCTGCATGGTCATCTGCACCGAGGCTTCGCCGGCGATGTCGATGACCAGCGCGTCGGGATGGGCCACCTGCACGCCCACCGAGGCCGGCAGGCCATAGCCCATCGTGCCCAGCCCGCCTGAGGTCATCCAGCGATTGGGCTTGTCGAAATGGAAATGCTGGGCCGCCCACATCTGGTGCTGGCCGACCTCGGTGGTGATGAACACCTCCTTGGACTGCTTGCGCGTGGCCTCATAGAGCCGCTGGATGGCGTATTGCGGCTTGATCGCCGTGTCGGAATTCTTGTAGCCGAGCGAATTGACCGCGCGCCACTTCTCGATCTGCTTCCACCACGGCGCCAGCGCCTCGCTGCGCGGCTGGTTGGTCTTGCTGCGCCAGACACGCACCATTTCCGCCAGCACCCGCTCGCAATCGCCGATGACGGGGATATCGACGCGCACCACCTTGTTGATCGAGGAGGGATCGATATCGACATGAATCTTGCGGCTGTTGGGCGAGAAGGCGTCCACCCGCCCGGTGATGCGGTCATCGAACCGGGCGCCGATATTGATCATGACGTCGCAGTCATGCATGGCCAGATTGGCCTCGTAGGTTCCATGCATGCCCAGCATGCCCAGCCATTGCGGGTTGGAGGCGGGGAAAGCGCCCAGCCCCATCAGCGTCGAGGTGACCGGGAAGCCGGTAAGCTCGGCCAGTTCGCGCAAATGCTCGGACGCCTCCGGCCCGGCATTGATGACGCCGCCGCCGGTATAGAAGACCGGCCGCTCCGCCTTGAGCATCATGTCGACCGCCGCCTCGATGGAGGCCGCATCGCCATCCATCTGCGGGCGATAGGACTGGTGGCGCAAGGTTTCCAGGTCCGGCATGTAATAGTCGCCCAGGGCGAACTGCACATCCTTGGGAATATCCACGACCACCGGGCCCGGCCGGCCGGTGGTGGCGATGTGGAAGGCCTCGTGCATGATGCGCGGCAAATCCTCGACGCGCTTCACCAGGTAATTATATTTGGTGCACGAGCGGGTAATGCCAACCGTGTCGCATTCCTGGAAGGCGTCCGAGCCGATCAGCGTGGTGGGCACCTGCGCGGTGATGCAGACCAGCGGGATGGAATCGAGCAGCGCATCGGTAAGGCCCGTGACCGCATTGGTGACGCCAGGGCCGGAAGTGACCAGAACCACGCCGGGCTTGCCGGTGGAGCGGGCATAGCCCTCGGCCATATGGGTCGCGCCCTGTTCGTGGCGCACCAGGATATGCTGCACGAAATCCTGCTGGAACATCGCGTCATAAATCGGCAGGGCCGCACCGCCCGGATAGCCGAAAATATGCCTGACACCCTGATCGGTCAGCGCCTGGATCACCATTTCCGCGCCGGTCATTTTCTCGGCCATTCGTTTCGTCCTTCCCTTCTGATTTGGGAGCCCGATCTCGTAGCGGCAAAAACCGGGCAATAAAAAAGGCCCCATTCGGGACCTGTTTTCGGCGCACCAGCCATTGCGCGGGATACCTATCCCACGTTGCCGATGCGCCTGCCTACTACGAGAATGAGTGCCCGCACGGGACCTCTCCATGAAATCACGGTGGCATTGATAGGAGAGTCCGCGCGCCCGAGTCAAGGCTTGTCGCGTTTTTCTGCATATTCGTCCGCCCGTTCCCGCGCTTTGCGCCGGCGGGGGCTGGCAAGCCGCGCGGGGAATGCTAAAGCCCGTGCCAAGATTATCCCTGACAGTTCGATGACATGACCAAAAGCGCGCTCGACAAGGATCTGCAGCGAGTAACCGGGCTCGAGACCGCCGCGCAGGATCTCGCCCGCAAGCTCGCCGCGCCCGGCATCGCCCTCATCTTCCTTTTGCTGGCCACGCTCTGGGCCAGCCATGCCGTCACCGACACGCAATCGGGCTATCTCATCGTCATCGCCGCGCTCATCGCCGGCTATATGGCGCTCAATGTCGGCGCCAACGATGTGGCCAACAACATGGGCCCCGCGGTGGGCTCCAAAGCCGTCACCATGCTCGGAGCGCTGGTCATCGCCGCCGTCTTCGAGGCGGCGGGTGCCCTCCTGGCCGGCGGCGACGTGGTCAACACGCTGGCGCGTGACATCGTCACGCCCGGCACGCATCTGGACGACATGACCTTCGTGCTGTTGATGATGTCGGCGCTGCTGGCTTCGGCGCTCTGGCTCAACATCGCCACCTATGTGGGCGCGCCGGTTTCCACCACTCACGCCGTCGTCGGCGGCATTGTGGGGGCCGCCATCGCCGCCGCCGGCATCAATGCCGTCAATTGGGGCAGCATCGCCGCCATCGCCTCGAGCTGGGTCATCTCGCCCATCCTGGGCGGCATCTTCGCCGCGCTGGCGCTGCTGCTCATCCACGTTACCATCACGGGCCGGCTCGACAAGATTTCGTCGGCGCGGCTCTGGGTGCCCATCTTCATCGCCGCCATGGCGGCGATCTTTTCGGCCTATCTCGCCACCAAAGGGCTGAGCCGCATCTGGAAGCCGAGCCCCTGGCTGACGCTGCTTATCGGCCTGGGCGTGGGCGCGCTGGCCTGGATCATCTCCATGCCGCTCATCCGCAGGCGCTCGCTCACCATCGAAAACCGCACCAAACATGTCGCCAGCCTGTTCCGCGCGCCCCTGGTGGTGGCGGCGGCGCTCATGTCCTTCGCCCATGGCGCCAATGACGTCTCCAATGCCATCGGCCCGCTGGCCGCCATTGTCGACCGGCTGGGCCAGCACCAGACGGGCGCAACCGTCGCCCTGCCCTTCTGGGTCATGTTCATCGGCGCTTCCGGCATCGCGCTGGGCCTGGCCCTGTTCGGGCCCCGCCTCATCAAGACCGTGGGCGAACAGATCACCAAGCTCAACGAAATCCGCGCCTTCTGCGTAGCGCTCTCGGCCGCCGGCACCGTGCTGGCAGCATCGGCGCTCGGCATGCCGGTATCGTCCACCCACATCGCCATCGGTGGCATTTTCGGTGTCGGCTTCCTGCGTGAATACTGGCAGCGCCTTGCCATGGAGGTGGTGTCTGTGCCCCGCCATGCACGTCACGTCGACCCCGCCGCGCTCAACGCCACGCCCGAAGAGGCCCTGACCCGCGCGCGCCAGCGCGATGGCCGCCAGCTGGTCCGCCGCCAGCAGGTGCTGGGCATCGCCGCTGCCTGGGTCGTCACCGTACCCGCCAGCGGCGCGCTGTCGGCGCTGGTCTATCTGCTGGTGAATATGTTCCTGCGCTGAGCCCGGCTCAGCCGACCAGTTGCTCGTGCAGGTTGACGGCCAGCCGCGCCAGCGTCGGGTCGGAAAGCAGCCGTTTGGCTTCCGAGAGCACCACCCAGTGGCGCAGCCTCTGGCCCATTTCGCGATAGGTCTCGTGCTGGGTCTCGACCCGCAGCGGATAGATATCGATATCCACCAGAACCGATTCATCGGCGCCGGCGCTGCCCCGATAGCTGCCGATGGGACGGGTGGCGATCTCGCCGCTGACGCCGGCCTCCTCGAAAGCCTCCTGCGCTGCGCTCTCCCAGGGCGTCATGCCCGGCTCGATGACACCCTTTGGAAACATCCAGCGACCATTGCGGCGCGAGGTGATGAGGAGAAACGCCACGCGCCCTTCCACGATGGCATAGGGCAACGCGCCGGCCTGGCGCAGTCCTTCGGGCGTGTCCACCCTGGGGCTCCACAGCTTGAGAAGATCGCGCACCATTCTTTTCGTCCCCGACCTTGGATCCCGCGCTCTCTCGCACGAGCCGGCCAGCCTGTCCACCAAACAAAAAAGGGCCCCGAAGGGCCCTTTCGAAACTCTGGCGTCGATTAGTCGAGCAGGGTCAGGTTGGTGGCCGAAACCTTGCCGTCGCGGCCGGTTTCCAGCTCATAGGTGACCTTGTCGCCTTCATAAAGGCCCTGCAGGCCCGAACGCTGAACGGCGGAAATGTGCACGAACGCGTCCTTTTCCCCATTGTCAGGCGAAATGAAGCCATAGCCCTTGGTGGTGTTGAAGAATTTGACGGTACCGTTGATGGCAGACATGGAACTTAGTCCTCGCAAGTGATCGCCGCGAAGATGCGGCTGAGGGTTGAAAACGGGCCGAAATGGCCCGGCCTAAACGATTCACAGATCAGGAGGTAGCCAAGTTCCCGGCTTCTGCCGGTCGATCAGATAGCGCAAGTTCGGTGTCGTGGCGCCGAATATGCCAATATCTGCGTAAAATTCAAGGCGTTTCGCTGGTCAATGAAAAAGCCCCCGACCCGAAACTGGCGTTTCGGTTCGAGGGCCCGAGCGCTTGGGAAAGCGCCTGTGCAGCATGGGGGCGATGCTGCAACTTCTTTTAGCCACGCGGGCAGTAGTCGCGATAACGGCTGCCGTCGCGGCGCTCGTAGATGCAGATGTCACGATTGCTGGACGAACGGCCGACAATATCACCGGCCGCCGCGCCAACAACGGTCCCCACACCGGCGCCGACCGCCGTGCCAAGAACCGTACCGGTAGTGGCCGCACCCACGATTGCCCCGCCGGCAGCGCCAATGGCGGCGCCCTGCTGGGTGGTGGTGCAGGCTGCCAGCGACAGCACGGCCGCGGCGACGATCAGAAACTTGTGCATGAAGAACCCTCCTGGAACAATCCGGTGAGAAGAATGCGCAAGCCTGCCGGATGGTTCCAGCGGCTCTTGAGTTAATTTTTAACGAAGCGGCTCGCCCAGGCAGCGAGCACGACGCTCAGCCACCCCAGGATCATTCCAAGCCCTCCGAGCGGGGCCGCACCGGGAAAGAGGCCCTGCCCCTGCCACTCGCGCAGGCCCAGATCGCCGGCAAAGACCAGTGTCCCGCCCGCCAGCAGCAGCCCGGCAATAAGGAAGAGCCGGCCCCGCCCCGCGAGGATGGCCAGGGCCAGAAGCGCCGGGCCATGGGCAAGGCAGATGCTGGCGATGGCGCCCAGATTGCGGCTCTCTTGGCCATGCGAGCCGCCCGCCGCCGCGGCGACGCCGATGGCGCCCACCAGGCCCGCTATCGCCAGCAGCAGGCGCATCGCCATTTTCTCGCCTTCGGACATGGCCCTTCCTCCCCCCGGCGGTTTCCTCTAGAGCAGTCGTTTGCGAATAGGATGTTTGAGATGAGCGAGCAAGTGAACTCCAGCCGGTCAATCGGCTGGGCCGAGGAATTACGGGCAACCTTTGCCCTGGCCTGGCCGCTCGTCATCGCGCAACTGGCCCAGAATGCCCTGCATACCACCGACGTGGTGCTGCTCGGCTGGCTGGGCCCGACCTATCTGGCCGCCGGCACGCTGGC
>NZ_JAUCDN010000157.1:0-7825 GCF_034675085.1 Devosia sp. | reverse complement strand
CGAAATTTGCATTGAAGATCCGCGCGGGCCGGCTGACCGGGCCGGCGACCACCGGGCGGCGCTCGGCGCGCCATTTGGGGCCGCCACCGGCCAGGATGCGCACATTCCGCGCGCCCATGATGGTGAAGGTCCACCAGGCGCGGGGCGCCGAGAAAAGCCCGATCTCGTCATAGATGACGATGGTCATGGTGTCCGAAATGCCCAGCGCGCCCACCATATGGGCGAAATCGGCGGGGGCGGGCAGCATGTGGGGCAGGTCGGTATCGGTGTCGGCGATGCCGTCGATGTCGAAAAAGACCGCGCCGGGGATGTGCCCGGCCAGATATTCGGCTTGGGCGTTGCGGGCGGCATTGGGCATGTGCCAGCTGGCATCGACCACCACCAGGTCGGGGTCGTCGAGATGGGCGGCCAGCCATTCGGTGGTGACGAAGGGATTGTCCATGATCGCATCCTCCCGGGGACTGGCATGGTGGTACGCCGGGCCCCGGCCGCGGGCAAGGGAAAGATGCGGAGGGCGGCCTCAGCGCGCGGGGGCGGGGCCGGAGCTTTCGCGCAGCACCAGCTCCACCGGCCAGAGCTCGTGAATCTGCTCGGCGGGCTTGCCGGCCAGGATCTGGCCGATCAGCTCGGCGATGCGGGTGCCGGCCTGGCGCATGGAGGAACGCGTGGTGGACATGGTGGGATACATGTTGTCGGCGTTGAGATAGGGGAAGACGTCGTCATGGGCGATCATGGAAACGTCCTGGCCCAATTGCAGCCCGGCCTGGCGGATGGCGCGGAACACGCCCAGCGCCGTCATCATCGAGCCGGCGAGGAAGGCGGTGGGGCGGGGCCGGAGCTCCAGCATGGACTGGGCCAGTCGGAAGGCCACTTCGTCGGTGAAGATGGAATTGCCCATCAGGGTCTTGTCGAAGCCGATGCCGCGGGCCGCCAGGGCCTGGCGATAGCCGCGCTCGCGGTGTTCCACGAAGGTTTGGCCCTTGAGCCCGTTGAGCAGCGCGATGCGGCGATGGCCCAGATCGAGCAGGTGGTTGGTGGCCCGCTCCAGCGCGCCCTCATTGTCGATGTCGAGCCAGGGCACCGGCCGGCCGATTTCGGTGCGGCCATGCAGCACGAAGGGAATGCCCAGATCGAGCAGCAATTCGGCGCGCTCGTCACGCAGGGTGGGGGAATGGAGCACGACCGCATCCACCTTCTGGCTGGCGGCCAGGCGCCGATAGGCGGCCATCTCGTCGTGCTGGCTGGCCACGGTGGTGACGAGAAGGTCGATCTCGGCATCGGCCATGCGGCCGCCCAGCCCGCCCAGGAACTCGCTGGTATGGGGGCCGAATTCCTCCGAGCCGCGCAGCACCATGCCGACGGCGCCGGCGCGGCCGGTGGCCAGGCGCAAGGCGCTGGCATTGGGCCTGTAGCCGAGCCGCGCGGCGGCCTCGGAAACGCGATGGCGCGTGGCCTCGTTGACTTCCGGATAGCCGTTGAGCGCGCGGCTGACGGTGGTCTGGGACAGGCCGAGATGTTGGGCGAGCTCTTTCAGTCTCATATTGGGTTCTGGCCCATCCGGTTCGCAGCGTCGCCCGGCGCCGGCGCGATGCCGGGGCGGATCGGCTTGCCATTAGGGCAGGCGGCGGCCTTTGAACAGCGCAAACGCCCTTACTCCTCCGCGAATTATTCAAAGCGATTTCAAATTCAAACGCAAGGGGCAGAAAATGCGTTTTCGGATTGAGGTGCGTACATCAATGCACCGCGATACAAAATTAACCTTTTGGGCAACGGAATTTGTCTAATATATTGAAATTAAAGTATAAAATTCTGATGGCATAGGAGATTCCTAAAGTTTGCCCCGATGGGTGCTTGACAGGAAATGGCCAGTCTGGTTGTTTTTCTTTCAAAGCGCTTTGAATTGAGCCGTGGAACGGTTCGGCAGGGCGCTTTCGGGGAGGTGAGGGCAAGGGTTCCGGGGATCGAAACCGGGCCCGATGCATGCATGCCTCCCTGCGATCTGGTTCTTTCGGGAGGATTACCAATGAAACTCAAACACCTGCTTGTCGGCATGATGGCCAGTGTCACCCTGGTCGCCGGGATGGCCCAGGCGGCCGAGCTGTCGATCGTTTCGGGCGATACCGGCACCGGCCTCGAATTCTTGCGCGGCCAGCTCGACAAGTTCGAGGCGGCAACCGGCCACAAGGTCACCGTCGTGCCCATGCCGTCCTCGACCACGGACCAGTTCGGCCAGTACAAATTGTGGCTCGCCGCCGGCAACACCGATATCGACGTCTACCAGACCGACGTGATCTGGGCGCCCCAGCTTGCCGACCAGTTCCTCGACCTGACCGATGCGGCCAAGGATGTGGTGGGCCAGCATTTCCCCTCGATCATCGAGTCGCAGACCGTGAACGGCAAGCTCGTGGCGCTGCCGGCCTTCACCGACGCCCCGGCGCTCTACTACCGCAAGGACCTGCTGGACAAATACGGCAAGTCGGTTCCCAAGACCTGGCAGGAGCTGACCGACACCGCCAAGGAAATCATGGATGCCGAGCGCGCCGCCGGCAATGCCGAGATGTGGGGGTTCGTCTTCCAGGGCAACGCCTATGAAGGGCTGACCTGCGACGCGCTGGAATGGGTCAAGTCCTATGGCGGCGGCCAGATCGTGGAAGCCGACGGCACCATCTCGATCAACAATCCGCAGGCGGCCAAGGCCATCGACATGGCGGCAAGCTGGATCGGCACCATCTCGCCCGAAGGCAACCTCGCCTATATGGAAGAGGAAAGCCGCGGCGTCTGGCAGCTGGGCAATTCGGTGTTCCACCGCAACTGGCCCTATGCCTATTCGCTGGGTAATGGCGCCGACTCCCCCATCGCCGGCAAGTTCGATGTGGCGCCGCTCCCGGCCGGTGACGGCCCCGATGCCCGCTCGGCCGCGACGCTGGGCGGCTGGAACGTGGCCGTTTCCAAATACAGCAAGGCCCCCGATGCGGCCATCGAGCTGGCGCTCTATCTGAGCTCGGCCGAGGTGCAGAAGGAACGCGCGCTCATGCAGTCCAACCTGCCCACGATCGAGGCGCTCTATGACGATGCCGACATCGCCAAGACCCAGCCGATCATTCCGGCCTGGAAGGAGATCTTCCAGAACGCGGTGCCGCGTCCGTCGGCCCCGACCAAGGTGAAGTACAACGAAGTGTCCTCGCTGTTCTGGAGCGCGGTGCACGACACGCTGTCGGGCAACGGCACGGCGGCGGAAAACCTGGAAGGCCTGGAAGCCGACCTCGAAGACCTCAAGGGCAGTGCCTGGTAAGTCCTCCCTAGGCAAGCCTGATGGGGCGGACGGCGGCTTTGCCCGCCGCCCGCCCCGCGCCAAGACGACCGATAGGAGGAGGACAAGATGGCGACCGATGTTCTGGGAGCGCCGTCCGCCAGGGCGGGCGTCAAGGTCAGATCGGAACTGATGGAGCAGCGCGTCCGCGCCGCCCGGCTGTTCCTGATCCCCATGCTGGTGGCGCTGGCCGTCGTGGCCGGGTGGCCGCTGCTGCGCTCGATCTATTTTTCCTTCACCGATGCCTCGCTGAGCAATCTGGAAGCGGCGCAATGGTATGGCTTCGGCAATTATCTGCGCTGGCAGGTGCTCGAAAGCGGCAATGTGCGCTATCGCGGGCTGCTGGTGGACCAGGCCTGGTGGAATGCGGTCTGGAATACTGTCCGCTTCGCCTTCGTCTCGGTCTTTTTCGAGGCCGTGCTCGGCATGATGGTGGCGCTGGTGCTCAATGCCGAGTTCAAGGGACGGGGGCTGGTGCGTGCCGCCATCCTGGTGCCCTGGGCCATTCCCACCATCGTTTCGGCCAAGATGTGGGGCTGGATGCTCAACGACCAGTTCGGCATCATCAACGATCTGGGCATGCGGCTGGGCCTTCTGAGCCAGAAAGTGGCCTGGACCGCCTCGGCCGACACCGCCATGACCGCCGTGCTGATCGTCGATATCTGGAAGACCACGCCCTTCATGGCGCTGCTCACCCTGGCCGGATTGCAGATGATCCCCAAGGACATCTACGAGGCCGCCGAAATCGACGGGGTGCATCCGGTCAAGCAATTCTTCAAGATCACCCTGCCGCTGGTGCGGCCGGCGCTGATGGTGGCGATCATCTTCCGCCTGCTCGACGCGCTGCGCATTTTCGATCTCATCTATGTGCTGACGCCCAATAGCGCCGCCACCAAGACCATGAGCGTGCTGGCGCGCGAAAATCTCTTCGATTTCGACAAGTTCGCCTATGGCTCGGCCATGTCGACGCTGCTGTTCCTGATCATCGCGGCGCTGACCATTCTCTATATCTGGCTGGGCCAGGTCCGGTTTGACGGGGGAGACCGCTGATGGGCGCGAATTTCAGCCTGTGGAAGCTGACGAAGTGGACGCTGTTCTACCTGCTCGTTCTCGTCATCGTGGTGGTGAGCGTCTTCCCGTTCTACTACGCGATCCTCACCAGCTTCAAATCGGGCACGGACCTGTTCCGCATCAATTACTGGCCGACCTCGTTCAGCCTGAATAACTATTTCAACGTGCTCAATACCGGCAGCTTCCCGCGGAACCTGCTCAATTCGGTGTTCATCTCGTCGGTGACGGTGCTGCTGGCGCTGTTCCTGGCCATCACCGCTTCCTTTGCCCTCAGCCGCGTGCGGTTCCGGGGGCGGGGCCTGCTGCTGATGACCATATTGGGCGTGTCGATGTTTCCGCAGATGGCGGTGCTGGCGGGCCTGTTTGAGCTGATCCGCTTCATGGGCATCTACAATACGCCCTGGGCGCTGGTGTTTTCCTACACCATCTTCACCCTGCCCTTCACCGTCTGGGTGCTGACCACCTTCATGCGCGACCTGCCGGTGGAAATCGAGGAGGCCGCCATTGTCGACGGGGCTACGCCCTGGGTCATCATCACGCGGGTATTCATGCCGCTGATGTGGCCGGCGCTGGTCACCACGGGCCTATTGGCCTTTATCGGGGCCTGGAACGAGTTCCTCTTCGCGCTCACCTTCACCTCCAGCAACGATACCCGCACGGTGCCGGTGGCCATCGCGCTGCTGTCGGGCAGCACGCAATATGAAATCCCCTGGGGCAACATCATGGCGGCTTCGGTGATCGTCACCGTGCCGGTGGTGGTGCTGGTGCTGATCTTCCAGCGCAAGATCGTGAGCGGGCTGACCGCCGGCGGCGTCAAGGGCTAATGGAGTTATAAAATGGCAAGCATCGAGCTGCGCAATATCCGCAAGTCCTTCGGCGTGGTCGAGGTCATCAAGGGGGTCGACCTCACGATCCGCAAAGGTGAGTTCATGGTGTTCGTCGGCCCTTCGGGCTGCGGAAAATCCACCCTGCTGCGGCTGATCTCGGGGCTGGAGGACATTACTTCGGGCGAAATGCTGTTCGACGGGCAGCGCGTCAATGCGCTGGCGCCCTCCAAGCGCGGCATCGCCATGGTGTTCCAGTCCTATGCGCTTTATCCGCATATGACGGTCTATGAAAACATGGCCTTCGGGCTGACGCTGGAAAAGGGCCACGACAAGGACGAAATCCGGCGGCGCGTCGAGAAGGCCGCCGACATGCTGCAAATCCGGCAATATCTGGATCGCCTGCCCAAGCAGCTTTCGGGCGGGCAGCGCCAGCGCGTGGCCATCGGCCGGGCGATCACGCGCGATCCCAAGGTGTTCCTGTTCGACGAACCGCTCTCCAATCTGGACGCGGCGCTGCGGGTGGCCACCCGTATCGAGATCGCCAAGCTGCATGAGGGCATGCCCGAAACCACCATGATCTATGTGACCCATGACCAGGTGGAGGCCATGACGCTGGCCGACCGCATCTGCGTGTTGCGCGACGGCATGATCGAGCAGGTGGGCACGCCCATGGAGCTTTATGAAACACCGGACAGCCTGTTCGTCGCCGGCTTCATCGGCAGCCCCAAGATGAATTTCATCGGTGGGGAGCGCGCGGCGGCGCATGGAGCGAGCACCATCGGCATTCGCGGCGAGCACATCGCCATCGTGCCCGAGGGCGGGGAATGGAGCGGCACGGTGATCCACACCGAAAACCTGGGCGCCGATTCCTACGTCTATCTCGACATGGGCACGGAAGAGCCGGTGGTGGTGCGGCTGGATGGAGCCAACAGCTACAAGAGCGGCGATGTGGTGCACGTCACCCCCATGGCCGACCGGATCCACCGCTTCGACGCCTCGGGCAAGCCGATGCGCTGAGGCGGCGCGCCCGCCGGAACGACACATCGCGCCGGCGATCCCGCCGACGCCATAGCATGACAGCCGTGACGGACGGGCCTCCCTTCCGCGCGTCATGGCGACGAGGCCATATCGACAGGAGATTACCATGGCTATCCGCACCCTGGTCTGGGGCGAAAACGTCCACGAGCAGAAAAACAAGGAAGTCGCCGCCAACTATCCCAAGGGCATGCACAACCAGATTGCGGCGCTGCTGGCCCAGGACGGCAATATCGAAGCGCGCACCACCACGCTCCAGGAGCCCGAGCATGGCTGCACCGAAGAGGCGCTGGCCAATACCGACGTGCTGGTCTGGTGGGGCCACGCCGCCCATGACCAGGTGGACGACGCCGTGGTCAAGAGGGTGATGGAGCATGTCTGGCAGGGCATGGGCCTGATCGTGCTGCATTCGGGGCATCACTCCAAGGTGTTCAGGGGGCTGATGGGGTCGCCGGCCAATCTGCATTGGCGCGAGGCGGGCGAGCGCGAGCGGCTGTGGGTGGTCAATCCCGGCCATCCCATCGCCAAGGGCCTGCCGGCCTATTTCGAGCTCGAATATGAAGAGATGTATGGCGAGCCCTTCAGCGTGCCCGAGCCGCTGGAAACGGTGTTCGTCTCCTGGTTCCAGGGCGGGGAAGTGTTCCGAAGCGGCCTCACCTATCGGCGCGGCGCGGGCAATATCTTCTATTTCCGCCCCGGCCACGAAACCTACCCGACCTATCACGACGCCAATGTCGGCCAGGTGCTGCGCAACGCGGTCAACTGGGCCTATAACAGCCAGCGTCAGGCGCATCTGCTCAAGGCCCCCAACCGCCCGGTGGGCGAGGCCATCGAAAAGATCGAGGAGCGCGGCGCCAAGCTGACCGCCTCCATGCATGCCGGCGAGGTCAAGAAATAAGGCCCGGACTTTTCTCTGTTTCAGGATTATAGACGATGCGTATCCTCATTCTGGGTACCGGCGGCATGGCCAATCAGCATGCCAAGCATTTCGGCGCCATCGAGGGGGTGACCCTGGCGGGCGGCGTGGACGTGGACCCGGCGCGGGTCGAGGCCTTTTGCCAGGCGCATGGCATCGAGCGGGGCTTCGGTTCGCTCGATGCGGCGCTGGCCTGGGGCGAATTCGACGCCATTGCCAATGTGACGCCCGACAGCGTGCATTATCCCACCACCATGGCGGCCTTGCAGGCGGGCAAGCATGTGTTCTGCGAAAAGCCGCTGGCCACCGACCATGGCAAGGCCATGGAGATGACCGAGACCGCCGAACGGCTGGGCCTGGTCAACATGGTCAACCTCACCTATCGCAATGTCGCCCAATTGCAGAAGGCGCGCGAGATCGTGCAGTCGGGCGCCATCGGGCGGGTCAAGCATTTCGAGGCGAGCTATCTGCAAAGCTGGCTGGTCTCGAAGGCCTGGGGCGACTGGCGCACGGAAAGCCAGTGGCTGTGGCGGCTTTCCAAGAAGCACGGCTCCAATGGCGTCCTGGGCGATATCGGCGTGCATATCCTCGATTTTGCCGCCTATGGCGCGGGCAGCGATTTTTCCCGCGTCTTCTGCCGGCTGGAAACCTTCGACAAGGCGCCGG
>NZ_JAUCDN010000156.1:0-7849 GCF_034675085.1 Devosia sp. | reverse complement strand
ACGCTGATCCTGTGCCTGGGGGTCTCGCTTCTGGCCTTCAATTCCTTCGTCGCCACCGTCTCCCTGCCCACCGCCGTGCAGGAACTGGGTGGGGTGGCGCTGATTTCCTGGGCGGTGACGCTGTTCCTGGTCTTTGCCATTGTCGGCGGCTCGGGCGCGGCCCTGCTCAAGCAACGCCTGGGCGCGCGCGCCGGCCTGCTGCTCTCGGCCGGGGTGTTTCTCGCCGGTACGCTGATCGCCGCCTATGCCGGCTCCATGCCGGTGGTGCTGGTGGGCCGCGCCTTGCAGGGGCTGGGCGAGGGCGTGGTCGCCGCCATCTGCTTTGCCCTCATTCCCGAGCTTTTCCCCTCGCGGCTGGTGCCCAAGGTCTTTGGCATGCAGGCCATGATCTGGGCGGTGGCGGCCTTCGGCGGGCCGGCGGTGGCGGGGCTGCTCACCGAGCTGGTCTCCTGGCGCGCCGCCTTCGCCTTCAGCGTGCCGCTGGTGCTGATCTTCGCCGTCATGGTGATGTTCGTGGTGCCGGCCCACAATGCCGATGCCGGGCGCAAGATACAGTTTCCCGGCCTGCGCCTCTGCACCATCGGGCTGGGCATCATGCTGGTGGCGCTGGCCGGGCTGGCCCCGCCTTTGCCGGCCAGCGGCCTGCTTGTCCTGGCCGGCCTGCTGCTCGCCGCCGCCGTGTGGCTCGATGGAAAAAGCCGTGACCGGCTGATGCCGCCCGATGCCTTCCGCCCGGTTTCCGTGGTCGGCACGGGGCTGTGGATGAGCCTGCTCATCAATGTCGCCGGGTCCGGCTCGGCCGTCTATCTGGTGCTGGTGGTGCAGCAGATGTGGGGGTTCGGCGCCACCCTGGCCGGGGCGCTGGCCGCCGTCCTGGCCGTGGCCTGGAGCTTTTCGGCCATCACCGTGGCCAATGTGCGCCGCAAGGAAACGCGCAAGATCCTGATCCGCCTCGGCCCGGCCATGATCGGGGTCGGCCTGGCCCTGGTGCTGGCGGGCCTGCTGCTTGACCAGATCGGCGTGGTCATTGCCGGCCAGTTGCTCATCGGCGGCGGCTTCGGCACCTGCAACGGCTATCTCAACCTCACCATGATGGAGGCGGCCAGCGACGCCGAGCGCGACCGCACCTCCTCGCTCATGCCCACCACCCAGTCGGCGGGCAATGCCATCGGCGCGGCGCTGGCCGGGGTCGCCGCCAACATGGCCGGCATGGCCAGCGCCGTCTCCGCCGCCCAGATCAAGATCGCCGTGGCCCCGGTCTATGGCGTGGGCATTGCCATGGCGCTCCTGGCGCTGCTGGCGGCCTTGCGCACGACGGCCCTGGTGCGCCCGCAGGATGCCAGTTCCAGCTTCGCGGCAGGCTGAGCGGGGATACGAAAAAGGGCGGTGGCCGTAACCACCGCCCAGTCATGGGGGAGAAAATCTGCGAACGGATCGAGGCGTCCGGGGACGCGGCGCGACGGCTTAGTCGCGGGGCTGGGGAACAATGCGCAGATAGGGCTTCAGTTCCGTCCAGCCGCCCGGATACTTGCTCCTGGCCTGTTCGTCGGACACTGCGGGAACGATGATGACGTTCTCGCCCTGCTGCCAGTTTACCGGCGTCGCCACCTGGTGCCTGGCGGTGAGCTGCAGGCTGTCGATGACGCGCAGCACCTCGTCGAAATTGCGGCCGGTGGACGCAGGATATTCGATCTTGAGCTTCACCTTCTTGTCCGGCCCGATGACGAAGACCGAGCGCACGGTCAGCGTATTGTCGGCATTGGGGTGGATCATGTCGTAAAGACGCGACACCTTGCCCTCGGGATCGGCCAGCAGCGGGAAATTGAGCGCGGTGCCCTGGGTTTCGGCGATGTCCCTGGCCCAGCCGCCATGGTCCTCGAGCTTGTCGACGGAAAGGCCCAGCACCTTGACGCCGCGCTTTTCGAATTCCGGCTTGAGCTTGGCGGTGTAGCCCAGCTCGGTGGTGCATACGGGGGTGAAATTCTTGGGATGGCTGAACAGGACCGCCCAGCTTCCCTCGATATAGTCGTGGAAGTGGATGGGGCCCTCGGTGGAGTCGAGCGTGAAATCGGGGGCGGTATCGCCGATCAGAATGGACATGCTGCAAATTTCCTATGGTGCCGACGCCGGCATCTGGGTCTGCCAGAGAATATGGTGCTCCCAGGCGGGCTTTCAAACCGCAGGATTGGAATGCTTTTATGTTCTCGGCCGCATCGGCGCCATTCCTTTTCCCATTTCGGTCTTTATCGGCAAAGCCGTCAGGGACGGGCCGGCGCACCGTTGCGCCAGACCACCTGCTCGGTGGCCAGCGGAATGACCGAAAGGCTCATCTTGCCCGATCCCTGCTGCACTTCGCGGGCATGGGCGAGATAGATCAGGGCATTGTTCTGCGCGTCATAGACGCGGGTGACGCGCAGCGACTTCCAGATCAGCGAGCGCCCCTCGCGGAAGATCTCTTCCCCGCCGGGACGGGTGGAGATGTTGCCGATGCTGATCGGCCCGGTGACCGAGCAATCCAGCGCCGAATAGGATGGGTCCTCGAACCAGTCGCCCTGGCTGATGCGGTCCCAGAAGGAGCGGTTGAAATAGGCGAGGTGGCAGACCACGCCTTCCACCTGCGGATCGGCCACCGCCTCGATGGAAATATCGTTGCCGGTCCAGTCCACCCCGACATTGGCCACCTGGCGCCCGTCCCCGCAGCCGGCAAGGCCCAGGGCGAGAAAACCGATGGCGGCAAGCGTGGCGAGGCGTTTCATCACAAGGTTCCCTGTTTGACGGCATGGAGATGGGGAGCGCGCGCCCCGCGCGCAAGATTTAATACCGGTTTTCGCGCAGGCGCCGCTCGAGCAGGCGCACCAGCAGCGACAGCGAAATGGTCATGGTGAGATAGAGGAAGGCCACCACATTATAGGTTTCGAAAAACAGGAACGTCCCCGAGGAATAGACCTTGCCCAGCTGGGTGATGTCCTGCACCCCCAGCGCCGAGACCAGCGCCGAATCCTTGATCATCGACACGAAATCATTGGCCAGGGGCGGCAATATGGTGCGCAGCGCCTGCGGCAGCGTGATGAGGCGGAAGCATTGCCAGCGCGACAGGCCCAGCGCCCGCGCCGCCTCGATCTGGCCGCGATCCACCGCCTCGATGCCGGCGCGGAAGATTTCGGCGATGAAGGCCGAATAGCACACCGTCAGCGCCGCAATGGCGCGCCAGGCGAAATCGAACTGCCGGATGGAGATGGCGGCTCCGAATGGCTCCAGCAGCCAGTTGAGCGCCGCCACCAGGCCGGGCGCGCCGACAAAGGCGACATAGAACAGGAAGACCAGCACCGGAATGCCGCGGATGATCTCGACATAGAAGGTGGCGATCTCGCGCAGCAGGCGGTTGCCCGAGGTGCGCGCCAGCGCCACCCCCAGTCCGATCAGCGTCGCCAGCGCGAAGGCGACCAGGCTCACCCAGAGCGTGGTGACCACGCCTCCGGCCAGGGCCGAGAAGATCTGGGCATAGGTCTGGTTGGCGCTGATGGCCCAAAGCCCCACCACGAACAGCAGGGCGATAGCCAGCAGCCACCAGGGCATGCGCGCGAGCAGCGAGGGCGGGCTGGGGCGGTAGGTCATGCGGTCATCAGGGGTCGGGCGCTCCATGCCTCCCCCGTCAAAGGGAGAGGTGTCCGCTCGGCGGATGCGGCGCGAACGCGCTATTGCGCCGAATTATACTCGTAGAACCATTTGCGCTCGATCGCCTCCAGCGTGCCATCGGCCTTGATCTGGGCCAGGGCCGCGTTGATGGGGGCGGCGAGATCGGAGCCGGGGGTGAGAATGAAGCCGAAATCTTCGCTGCCCAGCGGGGTTCCCACCACTTTGAAGGCGCCGGGATTGGCCCCGATATAGCCATTGGCCGAGGTCTGGTCCATCAGCACCGTATCGACATCGCCCGCGCCCAGCGCCTGCACCGAGGCCCCGAAGGTCTCGAACAGCTTGATGCGCGGATTGGCTTCGTCGCCATCGAGCACGTCATAGACCGCGACATAGAAATTGGTGGTGCCGGCCTGTGCCCCGACCAGAAGCTCGGCGTCTCCGGCAAAGCCGGCGGCGTCGGTGAAACGGTCCTCGTCGGCGCGCACCAGCATGAATTGCTGGCTGGTCAGATAGCTGTCGGAAAAATCCACCTGGCTCTTGCGCTCGTCATTGATGGTGATGCCGTCCATGCCCACCTCGAACTGGCCGTCGCGCACCGCCTGGATCATCACGTCCCAGCTGGCCAGCTGCCAGTCCACCTTGGCGTTGAGGCGCCTGGCAATCTCGTTGAACAGGTCATATTCGAGCCCGATGCCCTCGCCCGTCTTCGGATCGGCGAAATTGAGGGGCGTATAGGCGTTTTCGGTCACCGCCACGATGGTGCGCCCACCCAGATCGGGCAGGTCCTGCGCGCTGGCCGCGCCAAGACCGAGGGCGAGAAGCGCCGCGCTGGCGGCAAGGAGCTTGGCAAAGGACATCATGAAACGAAAGTCTCCCGGTCGATGGATCGCCGGGAGACTAGACCAAGATCGGAAATCAGGGAATTGGCTTATGCCTCGTCGGCCACATCGGCGCCCGGCCCGTTCTTCTTGAGCGATTCGATGGCGTTCACCGCGCTGGCCTTCTGCTTGTAGGTCTCGGTGCGCACCATGGTCTCGCCATTGGAGGCCACGAAGCGCACGAAGAACTGCTGGTCCTTGGACTTGACGATCTCGAAGCGATAGCCCGAGCCGGTCTCGTCCTTGGACAGATCAGCGGTGGCCGCGCCCGGCGCATTTTTCTTCAGCGATTCGATGGCGTTCCTGGCGCTGGCCTTCTGCTTGTAGTTCTCGGACCAGAAGATCTTCTCGCCATTGTAGGAGAAGTCGAACTTGAACTGCTCGTTCGCCGCCGGGGTGATGTGGAATTTATGGGCCATGACGCTGCGCTCCGTGGAATCTATCCACAAAGAGTAGCGCAACGGCGTGATTTGAAAAGCCTTTATGCGCCGGCCTAGTCATCGCCCATCTTGAGCGCCTTGATGAAGGCTTCCTGCGGAATTTCCACGCTGCCGAACTGGCGCATGCGCTTCTTGCCCGCCTTCTGCTTTTCCAAAAGCTTGCGCTTGCGGGTGGCGTCGCCCCCATAGCATTTCGCCGTCACGTCCTTGCGCATGGCGCGCACGGTTTCGCGGGCCACGATCTTGCCCCCGATCGCGGCCTGGATGGGAATGACGAACAGATGCGGCGGAATCAGCTCCTTGAGCTTTTCGCACATCACCCGCCCGCGCGTTTCGGCAACGCTGCGGTGCACCAGCATGGACAAGGCGTCCACCGGCTCGGCATTGACCAGGATCGAGAGCTTGACCAGATCGCCGGGCCGGTGCTCGGAAAGGGTGTAGTCGAAGCTGGCATAGCCCTTGGAGATCGACTTCAGCCGGTCGTAGAAATCGAACACCACCTCGTTGAGCGGCAGGTCGTACTCGACCATGGCGCGCGAGCCGACATAGGACAGATTGCGCTGCACACCGCGCCGGTCCTGGCACAGCTTGAGGATGGCGCCCAGATATTCGTCCGGCGTCAGAATGGTCGCCTTGATCCAGGGCTCGCGGATTTCGGCGATCTTCATCACATCGGGCAGGTCCGCCGGATTGTGCAGCTGCAAGGTCTCGCCATTGGTCATCTCCACCTCGTAGACCACCGATGGCGCGGTGGCGATGAGGTCGAGGTCGAATTCGCGCGAGAGGCGCTCCTGGATGATTTCCAGATGCAGCAGCCCCAGAAAGCCGCAGCGGAAGCCGAAGCCCAGCGCGGCGCTGGTTTCCATCTCGAAGGAGAAACTGGCGTCGTTGAGGCGCAGCTTGCCCATGGCGGCGCGCAATTCGTCGAAATCGCTGGCATCGACCGGAAACAGCCCGCAGAACACCACGGGTTGCGCCGGGCGGAAGCCGGGCAGGGGGCTGGCGGTGGGCTTGCGGTCGTCGGTGATGGTGTCGCCGACATTGGTATCGGCCACTTCCTTGATCGAGGCGGTGAACACGCCCAATTCGCCGGGCGTCAGTTCCTTGACCTCGACCAGCTTGGGCGTGTTGACGGCAACGCGGTCCAGTTCGTAGACGGCGCCGGAGGCCATCATGCGGATCTTCTGGCCCTTCCTCATCACCCCGTCGACGATGCGCACCAGCACCACCACGCCCAGGTAGGTGTCGTACCAGCTATCGACCAGCAGCGCCTTGAGCGGCGCGTCGATATCGCCCTTGGGGGCGGGCAGGCGCGTGACGATGGCTTCGAGCACGCCCTCGATATTGAGGCCCGTCTTGGCCGAGATTTCCACCGCATCGCTGGCATCGATCCCGATCACGTCCTCGATCTGGGCCTTGACGCGCGGGATGTCGGCGGCCGGCAGGTCGACCTTGTTGAGCACCGGCACGATTTCGTGATTGGCTTCGAGCGCGTGATAGACATTGGCCAGGGTCTGGGCCTCGACGCCCTGGGAGGCGTCGACCACCAGGAGCGAGCCTTCCACCGCCGCCATGGAGCGGGAGACCTCATAGGCGAAGTCGACGTGTCCGGGCGTGTCGATGAGGTTCAGGATATAGGTTTCCCCATCCTGCGCCTTGTAGGAGAGACGCACGGTCTGGGCCTTGATGGTGATGCCCCGCTCGCGCTCGATCTCCATATTGTCGAGCACCTGCTCCTTCATCTCGCGCGTGTCCAGCCCGCCCGTCGTCTGGATCAGACGGTCGGCCAGGGTGGATTTGCCATGGTCGATATGGGCGACGATGGAAAAGTTGCGGATGTGCGAAAGCGGCGTGACGGAAGATGAGCTCATGGCGCTGCTGATAGCAGAAGCCCGAATGCCGAGAAAGATGGTTTAATAGGGCTTAACAGGCGCCGTTGCAGCGGCGCCTGTCCGGGTGCGTCCCTCAGAACTTGAGGTCGGTGTCCAATTGGCTCTGGCGATGGCTGGTGGCGCGCTGCTGCTGGCGCACCACGCTGGTGCCGTCGAACATCAGCACCTGCACGGCGGCGACCAGATTATTGCCCTCGTTGAAGGCGACGGCATAGGCCACCGGGCAGTCCGCGGCCAGTTGCAGCAGGGCAGGGGGCACCTCGGCCGTGCCGGCCGGATCCTGGCGGCTGTCGAACAGGGCAACCAGCGCCTGCACCGACTGGCTGGCCAGCCCGCAGGCCTCTCCCGACGAGACCAGCCCGGTCCCCGTCGCCATGAGCTCGGGATAGGTCTGGGTGAACTGCTCCTTGATGAACCGGGCTTCCACCGGCTCCTTGAACTGGATGAGCCTTGCCAGGGCCCAGACGCCGTCCTCGCCGGCCACCCATCCCTTGAGCGTATCGGTCAGCGAGGGTGTTTGGCGCACGCATTGCTGGGCCGCTGCGCCGGCAACGCAGCCGGAAAATTCGTTATCGGCCAGCATGGCGACGAAATCGGCTTCCGAGGATCCCAGCGTCACGCCCAGAACGGTAGGCTGGGCGTCATGGGAGCCATAGGCGGTCTTGCCCACTTCCGTCCCAAGATTGTCGGCGGGCGGCAGGACCACGGGCGCGGCGCCCTCGCCGGCCACCAGCGGCTTGGCCGGGGCGGCGGCGACCGGCGCGCCGCTGATGGTGGGAAAGGCTGGAACCGGCTGCGCCGCGCCCGGTGCCGCCAGTTGCGGAAAGGCAGGGGCCGCGCCGGCCGCAGGCGAGGGCGCGGTTCCGCCCAGCGCCGGGAAGGCGGGTGCCGGCTGGCTGGGCGCGGCGACGGGCGTGCCCAGCGAGGGGAAGGCGGGCGTCGGCGCCCCGCCGGCGGCGGGAACGCCGCAGCCGGGGGCAGCGCCGGAGCCGCTCGAGCGCTC
>NZ_JAUCDN010000155.1:0-7874 GCF_034675085.1 Devosia sp. | reverse complement strand
CGAAGCGGCTGCCCGCGATCTCGAAGCGCGAAATGCAGAAGGCCATGATCGAGCCCAGCACCAGCGCCCCCACCAGCCCGCCGAACCCCACCACCAGCGTATTGAGGAAGGCACGCTGGAAGCGCGGCTCGGAAACGAAGCGCAGGTAATTGTCGATCGTGGGATTGCCCACGGAATCGAAAAAGCTCGACAGCAGCACCGTGCCGACCGGAATAAACAGCAGGGCCAGCAGGATGAGCCAGGTGAGGATCATCACCACGGTCCAGAAATCGAAGCGCCGGGCCATGGTTCAGCCCTCCAGCGGAAGGCGCTTGCCGTCGGCGTCGAACGCCATCAGCGCGGCCCGCTCGACCAGCACGGTCACCGCCTCGCCCGGCTGGCGCGCGGCTTCGGTGCCCGGATTGGCGATCTGCACCACCACCAGCCCGGCATCGGTCTCCACCTGCACATGGGCCTCGCGGCCCAGATAGGTGTATTTGCCGATGCGGCCGGGCAGGGCGGCAATGCCCGCGCCGCCCTTTTCGCCAGCAACGCCAAGCGCCAGCCGCTCGGGGCGGACGGTCCAATGGGCGGCGCTGGGCTGGGAGAGGCCCAGGCCGGAGAGCAGGGCGTTGAGGCCCGCGCCCTCGGGAAGGGTGTTCAGCGTGCCGACGAAATTGGCGACGAACAGCGTCTGCGGATTGCCGTAGATCTGCTGCGGCGTGCCGATCTGCTCGATATGGCCCGCGCTCATCACGCAGATACGGTCGGAAATGGCCAGCGCCTCTTCCTGGTCGTGGGTGACGTAGATGGTGGCGATGTCGACGCGCTTCTGGATGTCGCGGATTTCCTCGCGCAATTCGATTCGCAGCTTGGCGTCGAGATTGGAGAGCGGCTCATCCATGAGCAGCAGGCGCGGATTGATCACCATGGCGCGAGCGAGGCCGATGCGCTGCTGCTGGCCGCCCGACATGGCGGCGGGCAGGCGCTCGGCCAGCGCCGACAGATGCACCGCGCTCAGCGCCTCGGCGACGCGGGTCTTGACCTCGCCGGCCGGAACCTTGCGCGGCTTGAGCCCGAAAGCGACGTTGTCGAAGACGCTCAGATGCGGAAACACCGCATAATCCTGGAACACCATGCCGATATCGCGCTTGTGCGGCGGGATGGAGCGCAGGTTCTGCCCGTCCAGCGTGATGCTGCCCGAGGTGAGGTCGTTGAACCCGGCAATGGCGCGCAGCAGCGTGGTCTTGCCGCAGCCCGAAGGGCCCAGCAGCGTGAAGAACTCGCCCCGCTCGACCGAAATCGAAACCCCACCCAATGCCTGGAAGGTGCTGAACTCCTTCACCCCATCCGCAACGGTTAGATATGCCATGCACGCCCTCCCAGGCCGCTCCGCCCAAATTCAAGATAAGAGTAAACACGATTTTCGTCTTGCAACAAGTTTCTCGTCGTTTCATGATCGAATTTGGTCAGGATTGATCAAGAGACAACAGGAGGAACCTATGCGTGTTGCAAAACGAACATTCTTGGCTCTGGCGGGGGCGCTGGCCTTCACCACGGCCCTGAGCCCTGCACTGATGGCCCAGGAAGGGTCGGTGGTGATCTACACCGCCCACAAATCGTCCATCGTCGACCGGCTGCTGCCGGTGTTCGAAGCCGAAACCGGCCTCAAGGCCGAAGTCGTCCAGCTCGGCTCAGGCGACGTGGCCCGCCGGGCCAAGGCGGAAGCCGCCGCGCCGGCCGCCGACGTCATCTGGTCGATCTCGGGCAGCCAGCTCACCGAGCTGTCCAGCCTGCTCGAGCCCTATACGCCCGCCGATTTCGACAAGGTCGACCCGCAGTTCATCGATAACTCGGCCTGGACCCCCTATACGGCGGTGGTCTACGTGCTGGCGGTCAATACCGACATGCTCTCGCTCGAAGACGCGCCCAAGAGCTGGACCGAGCTGGCCGATCCCAAGTGGCAGGGCCAGATCGCTTCCGCCCGCGCCGACAATTCCGGCTCGGCCATGCAGCAGCTCCAGGCCGTGCTGACCATTTTTGGCGACAAGGGCTGGGACACCTATGCCGAAATCGCCAAGAACTTCGTGCTTACCGACTCCTCGGGCGCCGTGCCGCGCTTCGTGGCTGACGGCGAAGCCTCGATGGGCCTGACGCTGGAAGACAATGCGCTCGAATATGTGCATGGCGGCGCGCCCATGGGCGTGGTGCTGCTCTCGGACGGCACCGTTGCGACGCCGGACGGCGTGGCCCTGGTGCGGGGCGGCCCGAACCCGGACAATGGCAAGATCTTCATCGATTGGGCCCTGTCCAAGTCGACCCAGGAACTGCTCGCCAACGAAATCGGCCGCCGTTCGGTGCGGACCGACGTGGCACCGCCTCCGGGTACGCCCAATCTGAGCGATGCCAATGTCGTCAAGCCCAAGCCGCTGATCGATTTCGGCGGGGCCGAAGGCGTGCTTGCCCTCTGGCGTGTGGCCATCGGCGAATAAGCCGCTCGCGGCCAGGTATGACGACGGGATCGGACCGAATGAAGCAGATGGAAGCCTTTTCGCTGGGTAAGAAATTCAGCGCTCCGGAGGCCAATGAGGACAGTCTCGTTGTCATGCCCAACAGGGGTTACGCCGTCATCGACGGCGTAACCGACCGCAATGGCACGCGCTATGGCAACATGCTTTCGGGCCAGTTCGCCTCGCGCACCGTGCAGGCCGCGGTCGAGAAATTCCTGCTCGCCCAGGGCGATCCGGCCCTGCCGGAGCTGCAATTTGCCGGCGGGCAGCATTTTGCCGAATATCTGGGCGTCGCCATCCATGCCGGCTATGTGGCCCATGGCGCGCTCGACGCCGTCACCGCCGACTGGAAACTGCGCGGCGGCTGTACGGTGATGGCCGCGCTGATTCTGGGCGACCGGCTGGAAGTGGTGGCCGTGGGCGACAGCGGGTTGCGCATCAATGGCGCCGATGTCCTTCAGGTGCTCAAGCCGCTGGACGATGTGACCGCCATCCTGCGGCGGGAAACCTGGCGTTATTTCGAGGCGCTGGGGCGCGACACCGCCGATTGCGACCGGCTTTCGGGCATGGTCACCTGGCAGGGGACACGCCACCAGCCGGCCGGCGGGGAAACTGCCGATCCCGCGATCATGGCGGAGCTGGAGCGGCGTTCGCTGGCGGCCTGCCAGGCGCATCTGCCCGATGTGCCGGCCGCCGAGATCGAGACCCTGATCCGAGGCGGCATCTGCTACGCGCAGGGCGATTTCCAGAATGTCACCGGCCCGGTGCTCGGCTATGGCGGTCTGGATGGCTTTCCGGTACCGTCGCGCTTCGTGGAAACGCGCAGCTACAGCCTCGCCGATATCGACACCATCGAGCTTTTCTCCGACGGCTATTTCAGGCTGGGCGAAGGCTTTGGCGTCGCGTCCTGGGAAGAAGCCTTCCGCGCCGTGGAAGCGGAGGATCCGCACAAGATCGGCCGTTATATGAGCACCAAGGGCACCACCGGGCTCGCGCTGACCGACGACCGCACCTATCTGGGCGTGCGCCTGAAATGAGCGGGCAGGGCCGGCTGGAAGAGCGCGCCGCGCCCGAGGAGGCCGGCATGGCCGGCAATCTCAACCAGCGCCAGGCCGCCATTCTGGAGGCGGTACGCGCCAATGGCGCCGCCTCCGTATCCGAGCTGGCCGGGCAGTTTTCCGTCACCACCCAGACCATCCGCCGCGACCTCAGGGTGCTGGAAAAGCGCAACCTGCTGGTCAAGGGCTTTGGCGGCGCCTTCGCCGCGCCGGGGGTGGCCCGCTACACCTTCAGCGAGCGCCACGCCACCGAAGCCGAGATCAAGCGCCAGCTCATGGGGGCGCTGAGGCCGTTCCTTTTCAGCGGCGCGACCATCTTCGTGGGCCTGGGCACCACGTTTCATGCCTTGCATTCCGTCATAGCCGAACTGCCGGGCGTGCTGATCGCCACCCCCAACCTGGAAGTGGTCTATTCCTGCGCGCTCAATACCGACGCCACCGTCTATGTCTATGGCGGCTATGTGCGCAACAAGGACACGTCCATCCTGACCCTGGGCGCGGCGAACCAGCAGAAATTCAAGTTCGACGTGGCGCTGATCGGCGCCAGCGCCATCGACCGCGATGGTTCCGTGCTCGAATTCGACCCCATGGAAGTGGCGTTGACACGGGAAATCCTGCCCCAGGCCCGGCAGGTCATCCTAGTGGCCCATGAAGGCAAGTTCGACCGCCGCGCCCCCCATATCGTGACCCATCTCGACCAGGTCGACGTGCTCATCACCAACGGCAGCCCCGCCGCCCATTTCGATGACCCCGGCGTGCTCAAGGGCCTCAGGCTGGTAACGGTCTGACCGCCGCCGCCAACGGCAAGCGGCATCGTTTTTATTCGAAAATCACCTCGGTCGGCATCGGCGAGAAATGCACGCGGCGCGGATCGACGCCGCGGGCGAACAGGCGCATGCGGTTGAGGGCATAGCAATCCCTGTGCACCCCGCCGGCGCGAAGCGGAGCCTTGAGGGAAACCGTGGGCATTTCGCTGGGGAAAGTGGCTGCGGGCATGGGGATTTCATGCATGGTGAAGGTGGCCGACAGCACCGTCCGGCTGGCCAGATTGCGGATCGTCACGCCGAAGGGCCGGCTGTCGTCGCGGCAAGTCAGCGGATCGGCGGTGATGGTGGCCACGACGCGGAGCTTCTCGCGCTTGATGGCAAGCTCGCGCTGATATTGAGCGTGCCAGAAGCCGATGGCGCCCAAAGCCAGGGCAAAGGCGATGCGGCCCCAGCCCTTGGCCCCCGGCCCCGCCATCGCTGCGGATCAATAGCCGGTATTGGGCATCATGGCGCCGCCGCCATTCATGCCCGGCATCATCATGCCGCCGCCACCCATGTTGGGCGCCATGGCGCCGCCCGGATTTTGCGGCATCATGCCGCCTCCGGCGGGCATGGTGGGCAGGCCGGCATAGGACCAGGCTTCGAGCCCGCCGCGATACCAGAGCACGTTGCGATAGCCCAGATTGGCAGCGCGCAAGGCAGCGTTATAGGACATCCAGCACTGGGTGGAGGCGCAATAAAAGATCAGCGTCGCGTCCTGCCTACCGCCGGTGACCTGTTGCAGGAACTGGCCGAACCCCTGCTGGGTCTGGTCCTGGAAAGAGCCGGGCTGGGCGGCGTTGACCGCCATGATCGCTCCGGGCAGGGTCTGGTCGCCCCCCAGCACGTCGAACAGCAGATAAGGCTGCTGGTTGCCCATCACCAGCTGGAACAGCTCGGCCGTGGTGGTGACGCGCGCGCCCGGAATGGAGTTGGGCGTGGGACCATGCATGGCCCCGTCATGCAATTGCTGGGTCGGCTGAATGCCATAATCCTGCAATTCCAGCTGCGCCATCTGCTGCAATTGCTGCATCATCATGTCGGTCTGGTTCGGCTGCTGCTGCGGCTGCTGGAAGCTCGGTTGGGGTTGAGGCTGCTGGAAGCTCGGCTGCGGCTGTTGAAAACTGGGCTGAGGTTGCTGGAAGCTCGGCTGCTGCTGGAAGTTCGGCGACGGCTGCTGCTGGAAATTCGGGTTCTGCGTGTTGAACCCATTATTGCTGGGCATCTGGTTGAAGCCGTCCTGCCCCAGGGCCGGCAGGGAGGCCAGCAGGGTCACGGTCATGGCGATGGAAACAGCCTTTTTCACGATGCGGTCCTCTTCCTGGGTCAGGGGGCGGCCTGCAATTGCCGGCCGTCCATGTTGAAAACGGAGTTGGGATTGAAGTTGGAGTCGTTGGTCAGGAAATAGCTGCCATCGGCCAGTTGCCAGGCGTTCTGGTAGTTATAATCGAGCTGCACCGGCTGGCCCGAGCTGTTGAGGTAGGTTTCGACGCCGCGCACCGATTCCATATATTCGCGGTTGCTGCGCTCGTTCACCGCCATGCTCTCATTGTAGCCGGTGGCAATCATGCCGGCGATTTCGGCATTGGTCTGGCGGCGGATATCGGCACGCTCGGCGGCGCCCTTGGCATTCTGCGCGTCGATGGTGGCGCGATGCTTCATGATGAAATCGGACCATTCGGCGGTGGGAATGAAGGATTTGCGGATCGCTTCACTGGCCACGAGATCGAGCTGCCCGGCCGGAGCCCAGGTAACGAAGCTCGATTCGCTGCCCCCGGTATGGAAAGTCTGCGCCGGCGGGGGCGGGGGCAGTTGCAGGCCGGGAAATTGCGACATGTCGATTTGCAGCCCCGTCGCCGAAGGGTCGAGCCGAGATTCGCTGAAAAAGCCGCTGGTCAGGATGGCGCCGCGCATTTCCTGCCCATTGGGCGCAGAAAAGGCGAACATGGCCTCGCCGGCATCGAGCCAGGCGCGCATGGAAATGCCGGGATAGTTCAGTCCCAGTCCCGGTAATTCCGAGGGGACCGCCTGTCCGCCCACGAGATCGGGGCGAGGCCGGAAATCGATCATGCGCGCGCCCGGCCAGATGGCCTGCGCTTCATAGTTGAGCAGGTCCCGCAACGAGGCGATGGGCTGCTGGCGGCAATTGCTGTATTCGCCCCGGCCCCAGTTGAGGGCGGGCAGCAAGGCGACGCCGAGCCAGCCTCCATCGGGCGAATTGGCCTGCCAGTCGATATTGTAGCCATAGGGCGCGCAGGGATCGCCCCAGGTGAGCCCGCCCTGGCTCTGCCAGCCGGCGGGAATGAAGCCGCGCAGCGCCGCCATGTCGGAATGCATCAGCGTGACGGGGGCCACACGCAATCCGCCCTGCTGGGCCATCGAAGGCTGGACGCAAAGCGCGGCCAGAAGCCCCCAGAGCGCAGTTCGTCGAAAAAGACCCATTGGAAGCTCCCTCCCCAAGGGCATTTCGTGCCGGCAGAACCCTATGATTCTCCCGCCCGCTCTGGCAACCCCGATTCAGGGGATGAGCCCGTCCCCGGAACGCGGTTCAATTGAATTGTGCAAAAAGAAACGCTCCCGCCGTCAATATCGGCGCGCCGGCGGAGGAGAAGACATGGCCAACGAGACCGGATCCATCCTGGCACAATTGCTCCGGACCACGCTTTTGGTCGGTCTTTTGGGCATCGGGCTCTATCTGGCCCTGGCGGTCTTCAGTCGGAATGTTCCGGCTGTGCATTTGTGGCTGGCGCTGTTGCTTGGCGCCGCCGCGGCAATGCTGTTCGGAGCCGATCTCCGCCGCGCCCTGCGAACCGGCAGGATGGCGCTGCGGGGCGGCGAGATCAGCGCCGGCAGCAATCCTATCCAGTTCGGCCTGATGCTTGCCCTGTGGCTGGCTGCCACCCTGGCCTTGCTGGCTTTGCTGATCTGGGTCGGATGCGGCCTGGTCGCGGGCTGAAACCGCCCCGCCGCCAGGCGGAGGCGGCGCCTTCAGCCGGATCTTTTCCGCAGGGCGGCGAGGGCAGGGCGCAAATGGCCGCCATGGTCGGCCAGCAGCCGGTCGGCATCCTCGGGGCTCCCGGCGCCGGCGGCAAGCAGGATGGCGCGCTTGACCGCGCCCCCGGCCAGTTCCAGCGCGGCGGTGGCGCCGGCCTCGGAAACGCCGGTGACGGCCATGACGATGCGCCGCGCCCGGCCGCGCAGCTTCATGTTGTCGGCAACCACGTTCACCATGAACCCGTCATGCACATGGCCCAGATGCACAGCCATCTGGGTGGAGAGCATGTTGAGCGCGATCTTTTGCGCCGTCCCCGCGCCCATGCGGGTCGAGCCGGCAATGACTTCGGGGGGCGTTGGCAGGCAGATGGCGACATCGACGCGCGAAAACAGCGGCACGCCGCGATTATTGCTGATCCCGATGGTGCTGGCGCCCGCCGCGCGCGCCGCTTCGGCCGCCGCCATGGGATAGGGGGTGGAGCCGCTGGCCGTTATGGCGATGTGGCAATCGTCGGGTCCAAGGGCGA
>NZ_JAUCDN010000154.1:0-7917 GCF_034675085.1 Devosia sp. | reverse complement strand
TGTTCCTCGATCTGGCTGGTGAGCGCGTCGGTGCGGCCGGAAAGCTCGCTGGCGAGCATATCGGTGCGTTCCGCGAGCTGGCTGGTGAGGGCGGTGGTGCGCTCGTCGATGCGGCTCGACAGGGTGTCGGTGCGCTCGTCGAGCTGGCTGGCCAGCGTACCGGTGCGCGCGTCGATCTCCAGCGAGAGGGCGGCGGTCTTTTCCGAAAGCGTGTCGGCAAGCTGGCGGGTGCGGGTTTCGAGCACGGTGTCGAAGCCGGCGCTGGTGCCGGCCAGCGACTGGTTCAGCTCGGCGCCGCGCTGGCGGATGGTCTCGTCCAGCGCGCGGGTGCGCTCGTCCAGCGCCTCGGCGATGATGCCGGCATGGCCTTCGAGCGAGTCGGAGATTTCGCGGGTGCGGTTGGTGAGGCTTTCGGTGATGGCCTTGGTGCGCGCGCCGAGCACTTCGCCCAACTCACGGGTGCGCTCGGCCACCACGTCGTTGAAGCGGCCCGATTCCTCGTTGAGCGCCATTTCCAGCACATTGGCGCGGGCGGCAAAGCTGACCCCATGCTCTTCAAGGCGGGAAATGAGCGAATCGCCCTTGTCGCCGATGACATCGTCGAGCGTGTGCAGGCGAGAATCCAGAATGGAGGCGATCTCGGTGAGGCGGGCATCGAACTGGCTGAGCGAATCCTGGCCGGCGCCGGCCAGGGTGACGCGGGCGCGCTCGGTGGTTTCGTCCAGCGCGCCATTGATCTCGATGACCGCCGATTGCAGGCGGCTGTCCATGGCGTTGAGCTGGATGGAGACCGATTCATCGAGCTGCCGGCCCAGGGCGCTGAGCAGCACCTCGGCCTCGCGCGAGCGGGCCGAAATATCCTCGGCGATGCGCTGGCCGATCATGTCGAGCCCGCCGGTGACCTCGTGGCCGCGTTCGCGCAACTGCTCGAGCAGGCTCGCGCCGCCATCGGTGAGCAGGCCCGAAAGGGCGGAGGTGCGCTCGTCCAGCGCCTGGGTCAGTTCCTCGCCGCGCGAGGCGATGAGGCCGGCAATGGACTGGGTGCGCTCATCGAACGAACCAGCAAGGGCGGCGGTGCGCTCGGCGATGAGGCCGGTGCGCGTGTCAATGGCGTCGGCGATGGACTGGGCATGGGTGTCGAGCGCATCGGTGAGCGCGGCGATGCGGCTTTCGACGCCGGCATTGAGCTGGTTGCTGCGCTCGTCCAGCGTGCGGGCGACGGCGCCGGCGTGATCCTCGAAGCCCAGCGAGAGGCGTCCGGCGCTGTCATCGAGCGCGGCGATGAGGTCCACGGTGCGGTTGTCGACCAGCGAGACGAAATTCTCGGTGCGCTCGCTGAACGAGCCCGTAAGGGTGTTGCCGGCGGTTTCGAGCGCGCGGGTGAGGTTGCCGCCGCTTTCCACGATGGTGCCCGCGATGCGCTGGCTGATCATGTCGAGATCGAAGACCAGGCCGGTATGGCTCTCGGTGATCGCCTCGCGCACACGCTCGGTATTGGTGAGCACGCTTTCGCGCTGGCTGGCCAATTCGGCGATGAGGGCGCGCATGCGCGATTCATTATCCGAATAGGTGCGCTCGAGCGCGGTGACCTCGTTGTGGATCATCACTTCCAGCTCGCCCGCGCGGCTGAGGGCGCGTTCGAGCCCATCGCCCAGGGCATTGACCTCGCGGCGCACGGCCTGGCCCACGGAAGCCACCTTGTCGGCGGCGGTGACTTCGGGCTCGGCCAGGCGCATGGCGGCCTGGGTGATGGAGGAGGCGGCGTTGCGCAAATCCTGCGCGCGGCGAATGAGGGTGGCGACGGCGAAAAAGCCCAAAACGGGCAGGAAGAGGACGGCGACGAGGCCGACGAAATCGAGCGTGCCGACGAACTGGCCGAAATTGGCCAGTTGCGGCCCGAAGCGCAGCCAGGCCACGGAGCCGGCGACGGCGAGCCAGGCGAGCGAGGCCAGCAGGGCGACCCAGGTGGGGGCGGAAGAGGAGCGGTTTTGCAGATTGTAGAGAATGCGCGAGGAGGGGAAGCGGTCGTCATTGGCGACGCTGCCGGCCTGCTGGGCGATCTTGTCGGCGGCGCGCAGGCGCTCGGAACGCGCGCTTTCCTGCGGCTTCTTCTCCTGCGGCTGGGTCGCGGCGCTGTCGAGGCTGAAAACCGATTCCTTGAGCGCATCCTCGACGGCCGAAAAGGCCAGCGCGGCCGGATCATTCTGGGGGGTCGGGTTCTTCGCCATACTCTTTACAACTCTTGCGTCGGCTTATCAGCAACAAGGCGGCCTGGGAGAGTCGTCATGCCATGAGGCCCCTTTCCGGGCCGCATGCCAAATGGAAACAATTCGATGCAATTGCCCCGCATCGTCCCCCAACCCTCGCCGCCGCGCGCTGGTTCAAAGCCCATTAATACATTCAATTTTATGCAAACCGAACGCTTTCTTACCCAAAGGTTAATTTTTTGGGGAGAAGCGTTAACCGATAAGCCCCCGAACAAAGGCAAAGATGTGGCTTAAGGAGCTGTTCACCCGACCATTTTAGGGTGAAAGCATGGCGGGGGCGCGCAAGGCCCCGCCCATCAGCGCGAAGGAGCGGCCAGGATGGCGCAGCGGTCAATGGCGGTCGAACCGCAGGTTCAGCTTTCCCAGCCCAGCCCGCAGCGGCCCATCGACAGGGTACACCTGGCCCGCCAATGCCTGGGCGACGCGCATCTGGAAGAAGAAATCCTGCGCCTGTTCGACACCACCATCGCCACCTATTTCGACCGGCTGAAGCTGGCCGAGAGCTTTGACGACCTGGCGGCGAACCTGCATGCCATCAAGGGGGCATCGGTGGGGGTAGGGGCGGCGGGCGTGGCGGCGCTGGCAAGGGGCATGGAAGCCGAGCTGCGCGCCGGCCGGCCGCTCAGGATGGAGCATATCCACGACCTGGGCATGGCCGTGGAGGAAGTGCGCGGCTTCATCGCCCGGTTCCTGGCCGAAGCCGAGGACTGAGTGTATTTGACCCCCGTGGGGGCAGCTCTTATATAGCGCGCAGATAATGACGCGCCGTTCGGTCCTGCCTGCGGCCCCAGCATGCAGCAGATTCCATGAGCCATTCGAGTGCCGCCGAGGTTTCGCCCCGGGCCAATGCCGAACCGTTCCGCACCCGCCGCACCTTCGCGATCATCTCGCACCCGGACGCGGGCAAGACCACGCTGACCGAGCGCCTGCTGGCGGCGGCCGGCGCCATCCAGTCGGCCGGCGCGGTGCGCGGCAAGGCCGGGCAGCGCTCGACGCGCTCGGACTGGATGGAAATGGAGCAGCAGCGCGGCATCTCCATCACCTCCTCGGTGATGACCTTCGATTATGACGGGCTGACGCTCAACCTGCTCGACACGCCCGGCCACTCGGACTTCTCGGAAGACACCTATCGCACGCTGACGGCGGTGGACGCGGCCATCATGGTGATCGACGCGGCCAAGGGCATCGAGGCGCAGACGCTGAAGCTGTTCGAGGTGTGCCGGCTGCGCGACATCCCCATCATCACCTTCATCAACAAGATCGACCGCGAGGGGCAGAGCCCGCTCGAGCTGATCGACGAAATCCAGGACAAGCTGGCGCTGGACCTCACCCCCGTGCTCTGGCCCATCGGGCAGGGGGTGGATTTTCACGGCTATATCGACCTCGTTGAAAAGCGCGTGCTCAATCCGCAGGGCAAGCCCATCGCCGAATTCGATTCCATCGAGGACCTGCTGGACGTCGACAGCCTGGTGGAGGACCCGGTGTTCCTCACCGCGCTCGAAACGCTGGAGCTGGCGCGGGCGATGCTGCCGGCATTCGACCTGCCTACCTTCCATGCCGGACATCTGAGCCCGGTGCTGTTCGGCTCGGCGCTCAAGGGCATCAGCATCGCCGAACTTCTGCGCACGCTGGGCGAATGGGGGCCGGAGCCGCGCCCGCAGCCGGCCATTCCGGCGCCAATCGATCCGGCCGACAAGAAGGTCACCGGGTTCGTCTTCAAGGTGCAGGCCAATATGGACGCCAACCACCGCGACCGCATTGCCTTCGTGCGGCTGTGCTCAGGCAAGTTCACCCGCGGCATGCGCCTGAAAAATGTGCGCTCGGGCAAGGACATGGCGGTTTCCAACCCGATGTTCTTTTTCGGCAATAATCGCGAGCTGGCCGAAGACGCGGTGGCGGGCGATATTGTCGGCATTCCCAATCACGGTACGCTGTCGGTGGGCGATACGCTGACCGAGGGGGCCAATATCAATGTGACCGGCATTCCCAATTTCGCCCCCGAAATCATCCGCCGCGTGCGGCTGACCGATCACCTCAAGACCAAGCAGATGGCCAAGGCGCTGACCGACCTTTCCGAAGAAGGCGTGACGCAGGTGTTTCGCCGCATGGTGGGCGCCGACTGGATCGTGGGCGTGGTCGGCCAGCTCCAGCTCGAAGTGCTTTCGGCGCGCGTCGCCAAGGAATATGGCGTGCCCATTACCTTCGAGAGCCTCAATTACGAGGTGGCGCGCTGGGTGGAAAGCGACGAGCCCAAGGAGCTGGAGCGCTTCATCGCCGCCCAGAAGATGAACATGGCTGAGGACCGCAGCGGCGCGCCGGTGTTCCTGGCGCAAAACGCCTGGTGGGCCGACCGGGCCAAGCAGGACTTCCCCAAGATCCGGTTCCTGACCACCAAGGAGCGGCATTGACCTCCGCCGAACGCATCGAAGACTTTCTCGCGGCGGTGAAGACCGCCTTTGCCGAGGGCGCGCTGATCCGGCTCAAGCTGGGCGGCTATCATGGCGCCGAGGCCGAGCTGCGCGGCGTCGAGATCAAGAAGATCACGGTGAAGGGTGGGGACAAATTTTCCTTCACCTATCGCTACAAGACGCGCGACATCATCAAGAATTTCATCCAGCCCGAAGCCATCGGCCTGCTGCGCAAGGGGCTGGCCGAAGAGTTCCGCAGCGCGCGGCTCGAAGCCATCGGCTTCGATCTCACCTTCGAGCGCAATGGCGAGAAGGTGCGGCTCAAGCGCGTCGAGGCGGAAGGGCGGCAGGCGCCATCGGGCGGGCATGACCGGGCCAAGAACCGCCCGCTGGCCGGAAGCGACAAGCCGTGGCTACAGGCGCTGGGTCTTGTCGGCAAGGATGGCGCGGTGCGCAATGACGCGCAGGATAAGTTCCGCCAGATCAACAGGATGGTGGAAATCTTTGCGCCCCTGATTCAGGCGCTTCATGCACAGAATCCGCTGATCGTGGATATGGGCGCAGGCAAGGGATATCTGGATTTCGCGCTTTACGACTATCTCGCCGGCGTTGGGCGGCAGGCCGAGATCGTCGGTGTCGAAATGCGCAGGGGGCTGGTGGAAGAGGGCAACCGCATAGCCGCCGCCTCGGGCTTTTCGGGGCTGCGCTTTGCCGAGGGAACGATCCTCGATTTCGACGCCAGCGGGGCCGATGCGGTGATCGCGCTGCATGCCTGCGACACGGCGACCGACGACGCCATCTTTCAGGGCATCAAGGCGGGGGCGCAGCTGATCGCGGTGGCGCCCTGCTGCCACAAGCAGGTGCGCCGGCAGATGCAGGCGGGCAGCGCCGATGGGCGGCTCGATTTCCTGTTGCGGCACGGCACGTTCCTGGAAAAGCAGGCGGAAATGGTAACGGATGGGTTACGTGCCTTGCTGCTGGAAGCGAATGGCTATCGCACCAAGGTGTTCGAGTTCGTCTCGGATGCGCACACGCCCAAGAACAATCTGATCGTGGCGCAAAAGGGCGGGGCGGGGCCACGCGAGGCGGCGCTGGCGCGGATCGAAGAGGTCAAGGCGCTGTTCGGCATCGAGCGGCATTACCTGGAGGGCCTGCTGGGACCTTGAGTCGCGGCGGGCTTTCTAAGCGGCAAGCGAGCGACTATATCGGGGGCAAACAGCAAGCCCAGAAAGCCCCATGACCAAGATTACCTTCGTGCAGCCGGACGGCTCTTCCATCGACACCGAGGGGGAGAACGGCGCCACCGTGATGGAAACCGCCATCATGAACGCCATTCCCGGCATCGTGGCCGAATGCGGCGGCGCCTGCACCTGCGCCACCTGCCATGTCTATGTCGACGACGCCTGGGCAGACACGGTCGGCGGGCCCTCCTCGATGGAGGAGGACATGCTCGATTTCGCCTTCGACGTCCGGGAAAACAGCCGTCTCTCCTGCCAGATCAGGGTCAAGGACGAGCTGGACGGGCTGGTGGTGCATGTGCCGACGCGGCAGGGCTAGCGCGGAGGGCGCCCGCCGAAGCGAATTTTTCGGCCTGGGGCGCGGGGGTGGATTGATTTGGCGGCGGCGGGGGTAGGCCGGGCTGGTGCGTTCCATTGAAGGCGCTTAGAGGGAAATATAAAAGCTATTGAATTTCAATGGCTTGCGGGCCGACTTGGCTATGCGGTATTTTTACCGCCTGTCATGGTCGGGGTTCGCATGAGTTACCTCAACACATTTCCGGTGAGCTACAAGGTTCGCGGCAAGCGCGTCCTCATTGTCGGGGGCGGGGCCGAGGCGCTCAACAAGGCGCGGCTGCTGGCCAAGACCACGGCGGCGGTGATGGTGGTGTCGCGCCGGATCGAGGCCGATTTTTCCGGGCTCGAGGTGAGCCTTGCCGAACGGCCGCTGCATGGCGGCGATCTCGACGGGGCGGCGCTGGTCTTCGTGGCCGAAACGGGAGCCGATGCCGAACTTGCCAAGGCCGAGGCGCGGCGGCGGGGCATTCCGCTCAATGTGGTGGACGTGCCGGCGGAATGCGATTTCTACACCCCCTCCATCGTCGAGCGGGCGCCGCTGACGGTGGCCATCTCCACCGAGGGCGACGCGCCGGTGCTGGCGCGGCTGGTGCGGGCGCGGATCGAGGCCATGCTGGCCCCCGGCCTGGGGAAAATCGCCAGCCTGGCCGGGGGCTTGCGGCAGACGGCTGAGAGCCTGATTCACGACGGGGCGCAAAGGCGGCGCTTTTACGAGGCGCTGGTGACGTCGCCCTCCATTGCCGATGCGGTGGCGCGCGGCGAGGGGCTTGCGGCGGGTGAAAAGCTGCTGGCCCACCATGCCGGCGGGCAGGGCGAGGGCGCGGTGTGGCTGATTGGGGCCGGGCCGGGCGCCGAGGACCTGCTGACCCTGCGGGCGCAAAGGCTGTTGCAGGAAGCCGATGTGATCGTCCACGACCAGCTGGTGCCGGCCGGCGTGTTGGAGATGGGCAGGCGCGACGCCGAGCGCATCGATGTGGGCAAGGCCAAGGGCCATCACAGCTTTTCGCAGGCGCAGATCAATACGCTGATCGTGCGGCTGGCGCGACAAGGCAAGCGCGTGGCGCGGCTCAAGGCGGGCGACCCGATGGTGCTGGGCCGGGCCGGCGAGGAAATCGCGGCGCTGCGCCGGGCCGGGGTGGATTATCAGATCGTGCCGGGGGTGAGCGCGGCGCTGGCCGCGGCAGCCGAAACGGCCACGCCGGTGACGCTGCGCAAGGTGTCGAGCGGGCTGGTGCTGGCCACGGCGCATGGCGCGGACAATGGCGAGCTGGCCCATTGGGCGGCGCTGGCCCAGGCCGGGCTGACGCTGGCGCTCTATATGGGCAAGTCGATCGCCGCCGAGGTGGCGACGCGGCTGATCGGGCAGGGCGCCCCGGCCGGCCTGCCGGTGGGCATCGCCGTCAATGCCGGGCGGGTCGGGGCCAGCCATTATGCCGGTACGCTGGGCGCGCTGGCCGGTGGCGCGGCCGATTTCGCCGATGGCCCGGCGGTCATCCTTATCGGGGAAGCGGTGGCGGCAGGCGACTGGGCCGAGGCGCGGCCGCTGGCGGCCGAGCGGGCGAAGGTGGCGTGAGCATGGAGATTCTCACCGGCAATGAGCTGATTTCGGGCGGCACGGTCTATCTCGATGCAACGGGCCGATGGGTCGAGGATTTGCAGGCGGCCCGG
>NZ_JAUCDN010000153.1:0-7962 GCF_034675085.1 Devosia sp. | reverse complement strand
AAAATATCCAGATGCACCCAGGCCTCGGCGTTGGACACGAAGCGGGACAGGAACAGTGCCGCCGTGACCGAGCCGGCAAAGCCGCCGGTAGCGGCATTGTTGATATCGGCGATGCGCGATTTCAGCATGGACTCATAGGGGCTCCAGAGCGGCATCTGCCAGAGGGGATCGTCCACCCCTGCCCCGGCCGTCACCAGGGCGCGGGCGAGCGCGTCGTCGGTGCTGTAAAGCGGCGGCAGGTCGGGCCCCAACGCCACGCGGGCGGCGCCGGTGAGGGTGGCCATATCGATGAGCAGTTCAGGGGTTTCCTCATCGGCCAGCGCCAGCGCGTCAGCCAGAATCAGCCGCCCCTCGGCATCGGTATTGCCGATTTCCACCGTGATGCCCTTGCGCGAGGCCAGTACGTCGCCGGGGCGGAAGGCGGCGCCGGCAATGGCGTTTTCGACGATGGGAATGAGGACGCGCAGGCGCAGATCGAGCCGGGCGGAAACGATGGCATGGGCTAGGCCCAGCACATTGGCGGCCCCGCCCATGTCCTTTTTCATCAGCAGCATGCCGGTGGCGGATTTGATGTCGAGCCCGCCGGTATCGAAGGTGACGCCCTTGCCCACCAGCGTCACCCTGGGCGCATCGGCCCGGCCCCAGCGCAGATCGGCGAGGCGCGGCGCTTCGGCGCTGGCGCGACCGACGGCATGGATCATGGGAAAATTGGCGGCGAGCAGATCGTCGCCGACGGTGACGGAGATTTCCATGCCGCGCGCCTGGGCAAAAGCGCGAATCTCGGCTTCGAAGGCATTCGGCCCCAGATCGTTGGGCGGGGTGTTGATGAGGTCGCGCGCCAATGTGGCGGCTTCGACCTGGCGGGTGACCTCGCCGGCATCGGCCCCTTCGGGCAGGGCCAGTTCGGAGCCGGGCTTTCCGGCGGTGTAGCGCTCGAAACGATAGGCCCCGAGGCGGAAGCCGATAGCGGCCAGGGTCGGATCGCCAAAATCGCCGGCCAGATGCCAGAGCCCCTCGCCCAGAGCCGCGCCGGCCTGGCCAAGCTGAAAGGGCGAAACCGTTTCGCCCATGCCGAACAGATGCCCGGCCAGCGCGCCATTCTCCCCCGGCAGCGCCAGCAGCCGGCCGCGCTGGCCGGCAAAGCCATTGGCTTGGGCCCAGGCCCGATGGGCGGGCGACAGGCCGGCGCGCTCCAGCACATCTTGCTGGACGCAGATAAGGGGAAGCGAGGCGGTCATGGCAAAAGGTCTCCGGGGATTGCCCTTCCTTTTAGCCATTGGCCCAGGCTGCGGCAACGCGGGGACAATAGCGGCTTAACCCAGCGTTAGGGTTAATGATTTATGTCTGGGCACTGGGGCCGGATGGCTCCGGGGAGTTGTTTCGTGAGCGCGCTCAACAGTGTTTTCAGGCCCTTGCGCATGGTTCTGCTGGCCGGTGTGGCGGCCCTGGCGCTGGGCGCCTGCGCCTCCAACCGCACCAGCGTTTCGGCCAGCGCCGATTATTCGGGCCTGAGCGCCGCGCAGAGCCAGCAAAGCGTGGCCGAGCTGATGGCGCGCTACAAGGCCAATCCGCGCGACAAGGGACTGGCCATCCACTATGCCGCCGCGCTGCGCGCGGTGGGGCAGAGCCAGCAGGCCGTCTCCGTTCTCGAAATCAGCCTGGGCCAGAACCCGCGCGACCCCGACATCGCCGTGGCCTATGCCAAGGCGCTGACCGCCGATGGGCGGTTCGACCAGGCCTTGCAGGTGCTGGACAATGTGATCCGCCCGGAAGCCCCGGACTGGAACGCATTGCTGGTCAAGGGCGCGGCGCTGGACCAGCTGGGCCGCAATGGCGAAGCGCGCGCGCTTTATACGCAGGCGCTGGTGCTGGCGCCCGGCGAAGCCTCGATCGAGGCCAATATGGGCCTGTCCTATGCCATGACCAACGAGCTGACCCAGGCCGAGCAGCATCTGCGCCGCGCCGTGCAGATGCGCGGCGCCACCAGCCGCATCCGGCAGAACCTGGCGTTGATCGTGGGGCTGCAGGGACGCTTCACCGAGGCGCGGGCGCTTTACGGCGCCGAGCTGCCGCCCGAGCAGGTGGAAAGCAACATGGCCTATATCCGCGCCCTGCTGACCCAGCAGAACCGCTGGGATTTGATCGAAAAAAGCTGAGAGCGCTGCGCTCATCCCTGCCTGGCGCCGCCCTGCCATTCGAGCATAGCTCTCATGGCCTTCTCCCCTCAAATCGCCCACCGGGGCGATTTGCCCTAACGGGACGGCTCGAAGCCCCTCATCCGCCCTTCGGCAACTTCTCCCGCGTGGGGAGAAGGAAGGGTTTGTGGCTATGGCGGCCTCAGCCGCCGCCGACGGTGGAGGCGACGGGACCGGCGAAGACCTTGATCATGGCCGGGGCGATGATGACGATGAACAGCACCGGCAAAAAGCACAGGATCAGCGGCACGGTGAGCTTGGGCGGCAGGGAGGCGGCTTTCTTTTCGGCCTCCATCATGCGCTGCTCGCGGCCTTCCTCGGCCATGACGCGCAGGGCCTGGCCCACGGAGGTGCCGTAGCGGTCGGCCTGGATGAGCGCGGTCATCACCGAGCGCACCCCATCGAGCCCGGTGCGGCGGCCCAGATTGTCATAGGCGCGGCCCCGGTCCTCCAGAAAGGCCAGCTCGGCGGTGGTGAGGGTCAATTCCTCGGCCAGTTCGGCGCTTTGCTGGCCGATCTCGCGCGCCACGCGCTTGAAGGCGTGCTCCATGGACATGCCGGCCTCGACGCAGAGCAGCAGCAGGTCGAGACAATCGGGCCAGGCCTTCCTGATCGAGGCCTGCCGCTTCTGCGTGGTGTTCTTGAGCATGACATTGGGCAGGTAGGCGCCCAGCAGGCCGGCGCCGATGGCATAGACCAGGTTGAGATAAAGCGGGCGGTCACCGGGGCTCAGCACCAGAGTATAGAGCGCGGCGATAAGAAAGATGACCAGAGGCGAAACAAAGCGGGCAAACAGATAGGTGGTCAGGTGCCCCTGGCCGCGATAGCCGGCCATGGCCAGCTTTTCCACGGTGGCATCGTCCTGGAAGGCCTTGCGCAGGTTGAAGCGCTCGACCACGTTTTTCATATAGGTCTTGGTTTCGGCGCTACGGCGAATATTGCGGCTGTCGGCGGGCGCGCTGCCGCGCAGGCGGGCCATTTCCTGGGCGCGCATCTTCTCGCGCTCCAGCGCCACGCGCTTGACGCGGTCGCGCATCTCGGTGCGCACGATGAAGCCCGAGCCGAAGGTGAAGACCACAGCGGCGGCGGAAATGGCGGCCAGGACGGCGATGAGGAAATCGCGCTGGGTGAGCAGATCGATGATGTTCATGCCCGCTTCTCCCTCAATATTCGAACTGGACCATGCGGTTCATGATAAACACGCCCACCGCCAGCAGCACGAAGCCGACACCCAGCCAGATATAGCCGATGGTGGTGGTGAAGAGCGGGGACAGATAGGAGGGCGAGACCAGGCTCACCAGAGTGGCCACCACGAAGGGCAGCGAGCCGATGATGCCGGCGGAGGCCTTGGCCTCGGAGGACATGGCCTTGATCTTGCCCTTCATCTTCTTGCGGTTGCGCAGCACCTTGGCCAGATTGCCCAGCGCCTCGCTGAGATTGCCGCCCGATTGCTGCTGGACGGTGATGACCACGACGAAGAAATTGACTTCCGGCAGGGGCACGCGGTCGAGCAGCACCGTTACCGCCTCGGTCATGGACATGCCGAAGGCCTGCTGGTCGAGCACGCGGGAAAATTCGGACTTCACCGGCTCCTTGGCGTCCTTGGCGACGACGCGGATGGAATCGTTGAGCGGCAGGCCGGTCTTGACGCCGCGCACGATGGCTTCCACCGCATTGGGCAATTCGTCGAGAAAGCGGTCCTGATATTTCTTGCGCTTGCGCCCCACCCACCAGCGCGGCAGCAGATAGCCGGCGGCAACACCGAAGACCGGAGCGAGATAGACCGGCACCTGCACCAGCACCAGCAGCAGCGCCACCCCGGCCCCGAAGATGACGGAGTTGCGGATGAAGGCGGCGGGCTTGATGGTCATGCCGGCCTGGAACAGCATTTGCGGCAAAGTGAGGCGCTTCTTGGCCGCCAGCGCATCGTTCTGCTGCTTGAGGACCTGCTGCACGCTCTTGCGGCGCTCGTCGCGGCTGCGGGCGGCGCTGGTCTCGAGCCGGTTGGCGCGCACATCGCCCTGAAGCGCCTTGCGGCGCTTGTCGGCCCTGCCCCCGCCCAGCGCCGAGGGCACCAGCGCGAAGCCCGCCGCCCCGATGGTAATCGCGCACAGAACGAAAAGCAGGATGGTGACCATTACATATCCAGCAGCTGGCGCTGCTCCACATTGGCCTTTTCCAGCGCTTCGACCAGGTTGGGCTCTTCGTTGAAATAGCGGGCGCGCTCGGCGAATTGCGGCTTGGTGATGCCGGTGGAGCGATGCTTGCCCACCAGCATGCCGCCGGCATCCTCGCCCAATATGTCGTAGACGAAGATGTCCTGGGTGACGACGACATCGCCTTCCATGCCCAGGATCTCGGTAATGTGGGTGATGCGGCGCGAGCCGTCGCGCAGGCGGGCCGCCTGCACGATGACGTCGATGGAGGAGGTGATCATCTCGCGGATGGTGCGGCTGGGCAGGGCATAGCCGCCCATGGTGATCATCGATTCCAGACGCGAAAGCGCCTCGCGCGGAGAGTTGGCGTGCAGCGTGCCCATGGAGCCGTCATGGCCGGTATTCATGGCCTGGAGCAGATCGAACGCCTCTGGGCCGCGCACTTCACCGACGATGATGCGCTCGGGGCGCATGCGCAGGCAGTTCTTGATGAGATCGCGCATGGTGATCTCGCCTTCGCCCTCAAGATTGGGCGGGCGGGTTTCAAGGCGCACCACATGGGGCTGCTGGAGCTGAAGCTCGGCCGAGTCCTCGCAGGTGATGACGCGCTCATCCTTTTCGATGAAGGCGGTGAGGCAATTGAGCAAAGTGGTCTTGCCCGAGCCAGTGCCGCCCGAAATCAGCACATTGGCTCGCACCCGGCCCAGAATGCGCAGCACCTCGGCGCCCTCGGGCGAGATGGAATTGTATTTGACCAGCTGCTGGAGGGTCAGCTTGTCCTTTTTGAACTTACGGATGGTGAGGGCGGCGCCATCGATGGCCAGCGGCGGCGCGATGACGTTGACGCGGGAGCCATCGGGCAGGCGCGCGTCGCAGATGGGCGAGCCTTCATCGACCCGGCGGCCGACCTGGGACACGATGCGCTGGCACACATTCATCAGATGGGCGTCGTCGCGGAAGCGCACATTGGTGAGGCGCACCTTGCCGCCCACTTCGATGTAGCAACGCTGGGAGCCGTTTACCATGATGTCGGCGATGTCGTCGCGGGCCAAAAGCGGCTCGAGCGGGCCGTAACCGAGCACGTCGTTGCAGATGTCCTCGAGTAGGTCTTCCTGCTCGGAAATCGACATGATGATGGATTTGAGCGCGATGATCTCGGCGACGATGTCGCGGATTTCCTCGCGCGCCGCCTGGCTCTCCATGGTGGCGAGCTGGGAGAGGTCGATGCTGTCGATCAGCGCGTTGAAGATGGCCGACTTGGTGTGGAAATATTCCTTGTCGCGGGCGGCGTCGGCCGGAGCGCGGACATCGACCACGCCCTCCTCGGAACCGCGCAGACGCGCGGCCATAGGGTCGGTTTCGGCCGGGCGGCGGGGCGGGGCCGAGACCGGCTCGGCGCGCGGCGGGGCAGCACCGGGCACCGGGCGCGGCACTTCGCCGACGCCCGGGGTATTGCCGCCAAAGGATGTACGCTTGCCAAACATGGTCGCCCTATCTTTCACGGACCCGGCGGGGCCGGGCGGTCATTGCGTTCAAGCCCGCTTTCTCAGGAATGACGGCAGCTTGATGAGGCTGGCCGCGCGGCTGGCGGCATGGCCGGCCTGCCGGCCGGTGACATGCAGGCCGATGGCGGCGAAGACCTCGTTGATCTTGTTGTTGGCGGCGATCTCGGCGATCATCTGGCCATTATTGGCGGCGGTGCCGAACAGGGCCGCATCGAACGGAACCTGGCCCAGAAGCGGGCACTCCACGGAGCTGGAAAATTCCTCGGCGCCGATTTCGGGCCGGCGCGGCATGCCCACCTTGTTGAGCACCAGATTGGGCGCGGCCTCGGTGGGGCGCAGGGCGCGGATCGTATCGGCCAGGTTCTTGGCGTTGCGCAGATTGGCCAGGTCCGGCTCGGCCACGATCACCACCTCGTCGAGGGCGGCCAGAGTGTAGCGAATCCAGGCATTCCAGGCATGGGGAATGTCGAGCACCACCACCGGCACGGTATTCTGGCACAATTCGAGCACGGATTCGAATTCGCGCTCCTCGAAATCATAGGTACGGTCGAGCGTGACCGGAGCGGTAAGCAGGTTGACGTGGTTGGCCGCCTTGCTGATGAGGCGGTCGAGCATGGTCTGGTCGACCTTCTGGTTGGCCTGGATGGCGTCGGCCAGCCCATGGGGCGGGTCCTGGTTGAAATTGAGCCCCACCGTGCCGAAGGCCAGGTCCATGTCGAGAATGAGACTGTCCTGACGCAGCGCCGTGGCGATGGACCAGGCGACATTGTGGCCGATGGTGGAGCCGCCTGCCCCGCCCTTGGCCGAAACGAAGCCGATGGTGCGCCCGATCGGCGCGGCATTTTCGGAGGCGAACAGATCGGTAATGGCGCCGACCACCTGCTGGGCGGTGGCGGGCAGGACGATATATTCGGAAATGCCGGAGCGGATCAGCTCGCGGTAAAGCTGCACATCGTTGACATGGCCGAGCACGACGACGCGGGTGGCGGCGTCGCACACCTGCGCCAGTTGCTCCAGAGCCGCCGGGATGTCCTGCGGCGAGAGCGCGGTTTCCACGATGATGAGATTGGGCGTGGGATTGGACTTATAGGTCTCCACTGCCCCGTCTATGCCGCCATTATGGGTGGTGAGGGCCACCTTGGACATGCGCCGATCGTGAATGGCGCTCTCCACCAGCTGGGCGGTTTGGGAATGCTCGCAAAAGGCCTGGATGGTGATGCGCGGCACCAGCCGCGCGCCCGAGGCGATCTCGGCCGCCGCCTCTTCGGTCCTGCGCGGTTCGGGGGTGAGGAAACTCATGACGACAACACTCCTTGGAACCGGCTCAATCGAGCACGAAGCCGACCGACCCGCTGATGCTGCCGCGGATCTCGCCGGTACGGCTGACGCCATACATGTTTTCGAGCCGGCCCAGGAAAATGGCCTCGGCATCGCCGGCCAGGGTGGTGCGATCGGTGGGCACGGGGATGGCATTGGCCGGGCTGGGCGCCACCAGATAGGGGGTGACCAGAATGACCAGCTCGGTCTGGTTGGTCTGGTAATCGCGGCTGCGGAACAGCGCGCCCAGGATGGGGATGTCGCCCAGCACGGGGAATTGCTGGATGTTCTGGCTGCTGCTCTCCTGCAACAGCCCGCCAATGGCCAGGGTGGTGCCGCTGGGCAATTCCACCGAAGTGGAGGCCTGGCGCTTGGAAATCGACCAATCCGACTTGGGCTCGGACACCGAGGTATCGACCTTGAGCCCGATCGTGCCATTGGCCTTGACCACCGGGGTAAAGGAAAGCTCGACGCCATAGGGCTTGAAGATCACCGAGCGGCGCAGGCGGTCGTCGCCATCGGGGTCATAGGTGACATAGGGCAATTCGCCGCCGGCGAGGAACTTGGCTTCCTCGCCCGAAATGGCGGTGAGGGTGGGCTGGGCCAGCACCCGCAGGGCCCCGCGATCCTCCAGGGCCCGGATCGCCCCCTGGAGCTGGCTGTTGCCGTTGGTGGCGGCGAAATCGACGCCCCTGGGGGTTTCGATGTCGACCAGATTGTTGGTGAAGCTCAAAAGATTGGTCAGGCCGAAATTGAAGGCCGCGCCCAGATTGATGCCGAACTGCTTGG
>NZ_JAUCDN010000152.1:0-8065 GCF_034675085.1 Devosia sp. | reverse complement strand
TATTTTTCCGGCACCAAGATCGGCTGGCTGCTCGACCATGTGAAGGGCGCGCGCAAGCGGGCGGAAAAGGGCGAGCTGGCCTTCGGCACGGTGGACAGTTTCCTCATCTGGCGGCTGACCGGGGGCAAGGTTCACGCCACCGACGCCACCAATGCCGGGCGCACGCTGCTGTTCGATATCGGCGCCAATGACTGGGACAAGGACCTCTTGGAGCTGTTCGGCGTGCCGGAGGCGCTGCTGCCCGAGGTTAAGGACTGCGCCGACGATTTCGGGGTGACCGATCCGGCGCTGTTCGGCGCCGCCATTCCCATTCTCGGGGTGGCCGGGGACCAGCATGCGGCCACTATCGGGCAGGCCTGCTTTGCGCCGGGCATGCTCAAATCCACCTATGGCACCGGGTGCTTCGCCCTGCTCAATACCGGCAAGGACCGGGTGGCCTCCAAAAACCGGCTGCTGACCACCATCGCCTATCGGCTGGATGGGGAAACCATTTATGCGCTGGAGGGCTCGATCTTCATCGCCGGGGCGGCGGTGCAATGGATCCGCGACGGGCTCAAGCTGGTCAAGCAGGCCAGCGAGACCGGGCCCCTGGCGCAATCGGCCGATCCCAGCCAGAATGTCTATATGGTGCCGGCCTTTGTCGGGCTGGGCGCGCCCTGGTGGGACGCACAGGCGCGCGGCGCCATCTATGGGCTGACGCGCAATACCGGCCCGGCGGAAATCGCCCGGGCGGCGCTGGAGGCGGTGTGCTACCAGACGCGCGACCTGCTGGAAGCCATGCACAAGGACTGGAAGGGCGGCGGGGACACGGTGCTGCGCGTCGATGGCGGCATGGTGGCCTCGGACTGGACCATGCAGTTCCTCGCCGACATCCTGGACGCGCCGGTGGACCGGCCGGTGATCCTGGAAACCACGGCGCTGGGCGCGGCGTGGCTCGCCGGCTCGAAGGCCGGCGTATGGCCGGGCATGACCGAATTCGCCGCCGGCTGGGCGCGCGACAAACGCTTCGAGCCCGCCATGGCGCCGGCGGAACGCAAGCGCAAGGTCAAGGGCTGGGACGCGGCGGTGCGGCGCACGCTGAGCGTGTGAGGATGACGTCGGCGGGGTGGGACGGCCGGGGGCCTAACCCATCCAGGCCTGGAAGCTGCCGCCGGCGATGAGCGCCCAATAATAGCGGCCATTGGAGGCGCGGGCGGCGGCGAGGCCGAATTCGACGAAACGGTGGCTGAGCAGGGTCGAGCGATGGCCGGGCGAGGCCAGCCAGCCTTCGATGGCGCCCGGCAGGCTGGTATAGCCCTTGGCGACATTTTCGCCCACGGCGCCCAGATAGCCGGCGGCGGTGACGCGCTGGCGCAGGGTGACGCCCAGATCGTGGCTCATGGTGTTCTTCTGCGCCATCAGGCGCGCCTGCGCGCGGGCGGCCTCCTCCAGGCGGGTATTATAGGCCCAGGCGGGCGCACCATTGGCGGCGCGGGTCATGTTGATGGCGCGCAGGATTTCCTCATCGGTGAGGGCCTCGGGGGCGTTGGCGGGCTTGGGCAGCACCGGCACGGTGGTGGCGCAGGCCGACAACGCTCCGGCAGCGCCCAGAACCAGGAAGCCACGGCGCGACAGGCTGGCGGGCATGAAACGATCCTTCATGGGGGTCACGCCTGGTCGTAGGCGCTGAGCAGATGCGGCAGGCAGGCGAGCTGGGTGGTGATGGCCCTGCCCTCGGCCAGCTCCCAGGAGGCGGAAAGCGCCGCATGGGCGGCGGCCCAGCCCAGGATGCGCTTGCGCGCATAGCCCAGGCGCTGGGCGAAGATATCGGCGCGGGCGGCGATGCGGCGCGGATCGGCGGCGATGTGCGCGCCGCGCTCGGGATTGAGAAAGACATTGGCCAGTTCATAGGCCGGATCGCCCATCAGCCCCTTGGGATCGATGGCCAGCCAGCCGCGATCGGAGCTGAGAATATTGTCGTGGTGCAGATCGCCATGCAGGGCAATATTGGCGCTGGGGCGGTCGAAGAGCTTGAGGGCAATGCCGCTGGCGCGGGCATAAAGATCGCGCGCGGTGTGGGGCCAGGCGCGCACATCGGTGTCGAACAGGGTCTGGAAGCGCTGGCGCAGGGGCTGGAGATCCTCGGGCGTCTCGGCACGGGGGCGGTGGAGAGCGGCGACAACGCCGGCAATGGCGATGGCGCCCTCGTCGTCATGCCCGGCGCGGACGGGCTCGCCCAGCGTGCCGCCATCGAGCCATTCCATGAAGATGGTATCGCCATGGGTATCGAAGACGGTGGCGGCCCCTTCCCCGCCATACCAGGCCAGAAGCGCGGCACCGCGCCGCTCATCGGCGGCGCGCTCGGGCTTCAAGATCTTGAGGGCGGCGGAGTTGCGGCCATTCTGGTCGACGCGGAAAATCCAGCTCGTCGCGGTTTCGGCCACGGGCGTGGAGCGGGTCAGCGACCAGCGGATCATGGCGCGGCTGAGCGCGGTTTCGACAGGAGACTGATTCATGACCGACATTAGAGCAGAAGCCGAAGACGGTTTCGATACCAACGCACCTGCCCGCAAAAGGTGATGAAATGGTGGCGGTAACCATTTGGTAAGCCTGTCTGTTGGCATGGGTGCAACCGTAAGACAAGAATAGGCTGGGGGCGCAAGGCTTCGTTACCCTTGGCAGCGCAGGCTGGAAGCGGATGGAACCGGAGGAAACGGGGAGGCGCCGGGAATGACGCATCAACCCTATGACGGACACAGGATAACGAGGCCGGAGCCGGGCTGGGCCCGGCAGGCGATGAACGGCATTGGCGGGCTGATCGCCCTGCTGATCACCGGCGTGGTGATCCTGCTGCTGGTGCTGTGGAAGTCGCCCTGAGGGGGCAAGCGGAGCGTTATTGGAACGCTCGCACGGAAGTTTCGGCTCTTTTCTTCCCTCCCCCTTACGGGGCTTCGAGCCATTCCTTCAGGGCAAATCGCCCCAGTGGGGCGATTTGAGGCGAGAAGGCCATGAGAGCTATGCTCGAATGGCTGGATCAGGGGTGGGGGGCGTTTAGCCCGAATATCGGGGCTCTCGACACCCTCCAGCCACATGCCCAGCGCCACGCCCTGGGGCGTTTAGCCCGAATATCGGGGCTCTCGACACCACCGATAGCGGCGTCCCGGTCTATCGCTTCGGGGCGTTTTGCCCGAATATCGGGGCTCTCGACACCCCCTCCTAACCTCCCCGTCAAGGGGGAGGCACCGCCCGGCGGGTGCGGCGCTATCGTGCCACAACCCATATGCGATAGCCCTGCCCGCAAGGGGGAGGGGGCGATAGACGGAAGCCACACTCAGCCGATGCGATAGGCGTCCTTGGCGGCCTGGTAGCTCAGATGCCTGGCGATATCGCGGGCGCTGGCGCGGGTGAGGCGGTTTTCGCCCACCCAACTGGCCAGGAACCCGCAGACCTCGCGCCGCCAGACGTCGTGGCGGGCCGGAATGGAGAGCAGCGCGCGGGTGTCGTCGTTGAAGCCGGCGAGATTGTAGAAGCCGGCCGATTCCACCACCTGGTCGAGATAGCGGCGGATGCCCTGCGGACTGTCGTGGAACCACCAGGGCGGGCCGATCATCAGGCTGGGCCAATAGCCGGCCATGGGCGCCAGTTCGCGCGCATAGGTGGTTTCGTCGAGCACGAACATGATGAGGCGCAGATTGGGCTCGTTGCCGCACTTCGACAGCAGCGCGCGCAACCCGCCGACATAATCGGTGGGGCCGGGAATATCGGCGCCCAGATCGGGGCCGCGCTCGGCGAACAGCAGCGGATCGGTATTGCGGCGCGAGCCGGCATGCATCTGCATGACCATGCCGTCTTCCACCGAGAGCAGGGCCATCTCGGTCATCATCTGGGCGCGGAACAGCTCGGCGTCATTGGCGTCGTGCCGGCCGGCGAGGATCTTATCGAGCAGGGCCTGCTTTTCGGGGGCCGACAGATCGGCGGTGTTGGCGGTGGGCACGCCGTGATCGGTGGCGACGGCGCCGAAACGGCGGAAATATTCGCGCCGGTTGCGGTGGGCGTTGATGAGGCCATCCCAATTGGAAATGTCCTCGCCGGTGATCTCGCCGAATTTGTGCAGGTTCTCGACGATGGCGGGACGGCTGGGATCGGTGACGTCATCGGGGCGATAGGTGGTGCGCACCCGGCCGATGAAACCATTCCCGGCCATCTTCTGGTGATGGGCGAGAGGATCGAGGGCGAATTCGGTGGTGGCGATGGTTTCCACCCGCGCCCGGTCGAGCAGGGCATGGGGAAGCAGCGCCGGCGTGGCGAGGGCCGCATCGATGGTGTCGTAAATGGCGTCGGCGGTTTGCGAGGAAAGCTCCTCGGTGATGCCGAAGGCCCAATGGAGGGAATGGTCGATCCAGGTTTTCGACGGGGTGCCGGCAAAGAGATGGTAGTTGGCGGCAAACAGCCGCCAGGCCGCCCTGCCCCCGGCGACCTTCTTGCCATCCTTGCGCGGCACACCCAGCTCGTCATAGCTCAGGCCCCGGCTGCGCAGCATGCGCAGCACGTAGTGATCGGGGGTGAGGAACAGCGCCGCCGGATCGGAGAAGCGGGTATTGTCGGCGAACCAGGACGGATCGGTATGCCCGTGCGGGCAGATCAGCGGCAGGTCGGCCACTTCGGCGTAAAGCTCGCGCGCAATGGACTGGGCGGGCGCCGAAGCGGGAAAAAGACGGTCGGGGTGCAGGTGTGTCATGGCACTTTCATGCCATGAAGACGGGCGCGGATCAATCATCTTCCATACAAGATAGGCTTGAATGGCATTTGAGATAAGTTAACCGCGTCGAGAGGATGGCGTTCGCCAATTCCGCCGCTGGGGTTAGCCTCGGGCATCGAGGGCAGAAAGAGCCACAGGGCCACGCCCCATCCCCGTTTCCGGCCGCGGCGGCCGGACCAGTGGAGGGCCATGCGATGACCAATATCGATTCCCGACCAACCCGGCCCATGCTGGCCATGATGCGCCGGAGCGCGCGCGGCGGCGGCCATTTGCAACACGCCCAGACAATGCTGGCGGCGGCGGGGCTGGCGGCCCTGACCATCGTGGCGGTGGCGGCGGCGATGATGATGTCGCTGGGATAATTTCTTCGCCGCAGGGCGTCGCCCCTAAAAGCCATGGTCCCCTTTTGGCGCAAAGCGCGTTAGATTGCGGCGGGGACGAGGGGCGCCGATGCGAATCCTGCTGGTTGAAGACAATGAGGACCTTGGCGAGGCGATCGAAAAGCGCCTGCGCAGCGCCGGCCATTCGGTGGAATGGGTGCGCGACGGCAATGACGTGGTGCCGGCGGCGGAAGCGGAGAGCTTCGACGCGGTGACGCTGGACCTGATGCTGCCCAACCGGGACGGCATCGGGCTGATCGCCGAATTGCGGCGGCGCAAGTTCAACGTCCCGATCCTGGTGATTACGGCGCGCTCGGAAATCGACGACAAGGTGAGCCTGCTCGATCTGGGCGCCGACGACTATCTGGTCAAGCCGTTCGACCTGCGCGAACTCGATGCACGGCTGCGGGCGCTGATAAGGCGCACCGGCGGGCAGACCAGCAGCCTGCTCAGCGCGGGCAATCTGGAGCTGGACATTACCGGGCTCAATGCCAGCGTGGGCGGGGTGTCGCTGGAGCTGGGCAAGCGCGAATTCCGCCTGCTGGAAATCCTGGTCACCCATGCCGGCAAGGTGGTGCCCAAGGAAAGGCTGATGAACCAGCTGTTCAATTTCGACGAGGCGGTGTCGATCAACGCGCTGGAACTGCATATCTCGCGGCTGCGCAAGAAACTGGAAAGCGCCGATATCGCCATCGGCACGGTGCGCGGGGTGGGCTATGTGCTGCGCGTGCCCAATGGGTGAAAAGCCCTATCGCCCCGCAGCCCCCCTCCCCAGCCCTCCCCACAAGGGGGAGGGTGCAGATCGTGCCTGCGGATACGACCATGGCGGGTAAATCCTTTTCCATCCGCCGGCGCATCCTGGTGCTGGCGCTGGCGCTGCTGCTGATGGCGGCGGTGGTGTTGATCGTCTTCATCCGCGACTATGCCGAGCGGGCAGCGGACCGGGCGTTCGACCGGCTGCTGGCCGCCTCGGCGCTGTCCATCGCCGGGGCGGTGCAGGTAGAGGACGACACGGTGATCGTGGAGCTGCCGCTAGCCTCCTTCGCCATGTTTTCCGGGCGCGACCGGGTGTTCTACGCGGTGGAGGATTCCAATGGCCGGGCGGTGACCGGCTATGAGGATCTGTCGGCGGGGCTGGAGGAGATGCGCGCGGCGGGGCCGGTCTTTGCCGATGCGGTCTATCGCGGGGAAACGGTGCGGGTGGCGAGCGTGGGGCGGCTGACCTCGTCGGGCGACGATGCGCGCTGGGTGAGCATCCATGTGGCCGAGACGCAGAACGAGCGCGAGGCGCTGAGCGCGGAAATCCTGGGCAATGCCATCGTGCCGGTGGTGGCGCTGACGCTGCTGGCGGTGGCGCTGGTGTGGTTCGGCATCGGGCGCATGTTCGCGCCCCTGGTGCAATTGGAGCAGGAATTGCGCGGGCGGGCGCCGGACGATCTGTCGCCCATAACGGTGCCGGTGCCGCAGGAGGTGAGCCATCTGGTGAGCGGGCTCAACGCCTTCATGGCGCGGCTGGGCAGCGCCATGGAGCGGGTGACGGGGCTGGTGGCGGAAGCCGCCCATGAAGTGCGCACGCCGCTGGCCTCATTGCGGGCGCAGGCGGAAGTGGCCATGGACGAGCAGGACCCCGAAGCGCTGCGCCGGCGGGTGGGACGCATCCACCAGGGGGCGGTGCAGGCAAGCCAGCTGGTGACCCAGCTTCTGATGGAAGCGACCATCTCCCACCGGCTGGAAAACCAGGAGACCGACACCACCACTTTCGGCACCGTGGTGGAAGAGGTGCGCCAGCGGCTCGACCCCGGCCAGGCCCGGCGCATCGTCATGGCGCTGCCCAAGGACGTGGCCGCGGCCGCGATCCGCGGCGACAGGCTGGCGCTGCGCGAAATGGTGCGCAATGTGGTGGACAATGCGCTGATCTATTCGGAGGGCGCGGTGGAAATCGGCGGGACGGTGCAGGAGGGCCTGCTGACCATGCGCGTCAGCGACCGGGGGCCAGGAATCGCCGAGGCGGAAAAACCGCTGGTGCTGGAGCGGTTCAAGCGGGGATCGGCGGGGGGCGGCAAGGCCGGATCGGGGCTGGGCCTGTCTATCGTCAAGCGCGTGGCCGAGGCGCATCGGGGGGCCCTGCGCCTGATGGACCGGCAGGGGGGCGGGCTGAGCGTGGAAATCGAGCTGCCGCTGGTAGGGCGCAATGCGCGGCTCGAACAGATGCGCAAGGCGCTGGGGAGCCTGGCGGCCCTGGTTGTGTGCTTGCTGCTGGTGCAGCCGCAGCAGGCGCAGGCGCGAACCAGCCATTACCCGGCGCTCGATGGCAGCGACGCCTTGGTGCTGACCATTGTGGGCACCACCGATACGCCGCTTTTCGACCAGTTCATCGCCGGCTTCCAGGGGGTGCATCGCGATATCAGCATCGTCTATGAGGAAACCGACACGCGGCCGCTCTATGAGCAATATAGGGCCGGAACCATGGCGCCCCATCCCGACCTGCTGGTCAGCTCGGCCTCGGACCTGATGGTGAAGCTGGCCAATGACGGGTACGCCATGGCCTATGACAGTCCCTTTCTCGGCGAGCTGCCGGACTGGGCGCATTGGCGCAACGAGGTGTTCGGCTTCACCTTCGAGCCGGCCGTCATCATCTACAATCCCGACCGCATCGCGCCCGACGCGGTGCCGCGCACCCACCTGACGCTGGCCGAAATGCTCGAACATGAGGGCGAGCGCTTTTCCGGCATCATCGCCACCTATGACATCGCCCTTTCGGGCGTGGGCTATCTGCTGGCGGCGCAGGACCAGACGATCTCGTCCAATTTCTGGCGGCTGGCCGCCGCCTTCGGGCGTGTGGGGGCGGTGTTTTCGGGATCGAGCCCGGCCATCCTCAACGGGGTGGCCGATGGCACGCTGGCGCTGGGCTACAATGTGCTGGGCTCCTATGCCTTCGCCCGCAAGG
>NZ_JAUCDN010000151.1:0-8073 GCF_034675085.1 Devosia sp. | reverse complement strand
AAACCCAAGCTGCTCATCGCTGACGAGCCGACGACGGCGCTCGACGTGACCATCCAGGCGCAGGTTCTGGAACTGATAAAGGAATTGCAGGCCGATGAGGGCATGTCGGTCCTGTTCATCACCCACGACATGGGCGTGGTGGCCGAGATGGCCGACCGCACGGTGGTGATGTATCATGGCAATGTGGTGGAGCAGGGCCCCACGGCGCAGATTTTCCGCATTCCCCAGCAAGCCTATACGCGCCGCCTGCTCAATGCGGTACCCCGTATTGGCTCCATGGCGGGCGAGATCCAGCCGCAGCGCTTCAACCTGGGAGACGAAACAGATCCGCACCCGGCACCCGTAGCCGCAGATCGCAGCGATCGGGGGCCGGCTGCGGAGACGCCGCTTTTGAGCGTCCGGGACCTGGTGGTCCGGTTTAATGTGCGGTCGGGTCTGTTGCGCCGGGTCGGGGGGCGCGTTCACGCCGTTGAAAAAGTGTCGCTGGACCTCCGGGCCGGCGAGACCCTGTCTCTTGTCGGGGAATCGGGCTGCGGCAAATCCACGCTCGGGCGCACGATCATGCGCCTCACCGAACCGCAATCGGGCTCGGTGCTGCTGGACGGGGAGGATATTGCCCGGATGAACGGTGCGCTGTTGCACAAGCGGCGCGGTGATATCCAGATGGTGTTCCAGGATCCCTTCGCCAGCCTCAACCCGCGTCGCAAGATTGGCGATACGATTGCCGAACCGCTGTTGACGCACCGTTTGGCTTCGCGCGCCGGAGCACGTGCCAAAGCTCTCGACCTGCTTGAGAAGGTGGGACTCAGCCGCGATATGGCCGACCGCCTGCCGCATGAATTTTCCGGGGGGCAGCGCCAGCGCATCTGCATCGCGCGGGCGCTTGCGCTCAACCCCAAGCTGCTGGTGGCGGATGAGGCGGTATCGGCGCTCGATGTCTCCATCAAGGCCCAGGTCATCAACCTGATGCTGGATTTGCAGCAGGAGTTGGGCCTGGCCTATCTGTTCATTTCGCATGACATGGCGGTGGTCGAGCGCTTCAGCCACCGCGTCGCGGTCATGTATCTCGGCGAGATCGTCGAGATTGGCGCCCGCGCTGCCATTTTTGGCAATCCCCAGCATCCCTATACCCGCCGGTTGCTGTCCACTGTTCCCGTGCCTGACCCCGGCCAGCGCAATCTGCGCCGGAAGATGGCGAATTTCGAACTGCGCAGCCCAATCCGCTCTTTGGATTTCCAACCTTCCGAACGGCGCTACCGCGTCGTCGGCGACGATCACCTGGTCCATGACTGGACCGATGACTGGGAAAAATAAGGGCCGCGCGCCCAGGAGTAGTCAATGTCTGCCTTTACCGGTCTCGAACACCTCGTTTTCATGGTCAACGATCTGGATGATGCGGCGGCGCAGTGGCGCCGGCTTGGCTTCACCCTGTCGCCCAAGGGCTTCCACAGCGGCGAAAGCGGCACCGCCAACTACACGATGATGTTCGAGAAGGATTATCTCGAACTGTTGGGTAATTTGCGCCCCACCCCGAACAATGCCGCCGGTCGCGCCTTTCTCGAAACCGTGGGCGAGGGCCTGCAGCGGGTTGCCCTGGGCACGAATGACGCACAGGCTTCCGCGGCTTTCTGGTCCGGCAGGGACCTTCTGACGCACGGCCCGAAATTCATCGAAAGACCGGTCACCCGGCCCGATGGCAGCACGGGCATGGTGTCGTTCAATGTCGTGGACTGGGACAATGAGAACCGGCCCGAGGGCATGCGTCTTTTCGCCTGCCAGCACCTGACGCCGCAAATGGTGTGGTTGCCCGAACTGCTGACGCACGCCAATGGTGCCAGCGCGATTGCCGCTCTCGACATTGCCAGCGCCGATCCGGAAGGGGACGCGCGCCGGCTGGCCGCTCTGGCAGATGCCGAACTCGTCAGGGAGGCTGAAGGCCGCTGGATCGTGCGCCCAGGCTTCGAGCGTGCCGACCTCGTGTTTATCGGCATGCAGTCCTTTGCCTCGCTCTATCCCGATGTCGCCGTCCGACCTGGGCTCGAGATTCACGATTGCGTCGTCCGCCTCGTGACCGCGAGCCTCGATCAGGCCAAGGGGGTGCTTGGTGATCTCGCACGGCTTGAAGGTGGGCGGCTCCTGGTCGATGCCACCAATGCCAATGGCGTCAACCTCTGCTTCGAAGCTCGCCGGTAAGGGAAATAACAGCATGCCGATCATCAATCGTGTCGCCGAGATCAGCAAGGATGTCGTCGCATGGCGTCGTCACCTGCATCAATATCCCGAACTGATGTATGACCTGCCAAAAACCGCAGCTTTCGTGGCAGAAAAATTGCGCGGTTTCGGCTGTGACGAGGTAGTCGAAGCCATTGGCCAGACCGGCGTGGTAGCAGTCATCAAGGGGCGCAGCACCGCCTCGGGGAAGGTCATCGGCATTCGCGCCGATATGGATGCCCTGCCGATCCACGAGGAGAGCGACGTGGAGTTTCCCTCGCTCGTTCCGGGGCGGATGCATGCCTGCGGGCATGATGCGCATACCGCGATGCTTCTCGGGGCAGCGCGCCACCTCGCCGAAACGCGCAATTTCGACGGTACGGCGATAATCATCTTCCAGCCCGCCGAAGAAGGCGGAGCGGGCGCGCGCGCCATGGTCGAGGACGGCCTTCTCGACCGGTTCGCCATCCAGCAGGTCTATGGCCTGCATAATATGGTCAACCTGCCGGTGGGGCAGTTCGCCCTGCGGCCCGGCGCCATGATGGCCTCGACCGACAAGTTCACCATCACCATTTCCGGCCGTGGGGGCCATGCGGCGCGGCCCCATGAAGCCATCGATCCGGTGGTGGCGGCGGCCAGCCTCATCATGAACCTGCAGACCATCGCATCGCGCAATGTCGATCCCCTGCAATCGGCGGTCATCACGGTGGGGGCGGTGCATGGCGGGGACGCCTTCAACGTCATTCCCGAGACGGCTCAACTGGTGGGCACGACACGCGCTCTGGACGGAGCCGTCCGGGATTTTTGTCAGGAACGCATTGAAGCCATGACCCATCAGATCTGCGCCGCCTATGGCGCGAAGGCGCAGATCAGCTACGAGCGTGGCTATCCGGTCGTGGTCAACGAGCCGGGTGCAACCGAGATCCTGGCCGATGCAGCGCGGGACGTGGGTGGAGTGAACAGCGTCGACACCGACATTACCCCGGTCATGGGCGCGGAAGATTTCGCCTTTATGCTCGAAGAGCGCCCTGGGGCCTATATCTTCCTCGGCATCGGCCCCTCCGCGCCGCATCACCACCCGAAATACAAGTTTAACGACGAGGCCGTGCCCTATGGCGTTTCGCTTTGGGCGCGGCTGATCGAGCGGACGATGCCCCTTCCGGCCTGACCCCTCCCGTGTTTCCCGGCGCGGCCAGCAGGGCATGCGCGTCAGATTTTGCCTTCGGAATTTCCATAGATGACCAGCTTCGATGAGATTGTGGACGTGATCGTGGTCGGCTCGGGCAGCGCGGCGCTCTCGGCCGCACTGACCGCGGCAAAAAGCGGCAAGACCGTTCTGGTGCTTGAAAAAACCGCTTATCTGGGTGGAACGAGCGCCATGTCGGGCGCGGGCACCTGGGTGCCTGCCAATCACCACATGCTGGCCGCGGGCATCGAGGACTCACCGGAGAACGCCTTGCGCTATCTGCGGGCCACCGCGCGCGATGGCTGGCAGCAGGATGAAGATGCACTCTGGAAGGCGTTCGCAGACAATGCGCCCAAAATGCTCGCATTCCTCGAGGCCAACACACCGCTGAAGTTCGAGATGATCGACGAGCCCGACATTTTTGCCGAACGTGCGGGTGGCGTGGAATATGGCCGCATGCTGTCGACCAGGCCGATCCGGCGCACCGTGGCGGCAGGCTTGCGGCGCCATATCCGTCGGCCGCCATGGCCCCAGATCTTTTCTTATAACGAAGCGCAGAGCCTCAATTTTTTCCGCAAGCCGGTGCAATCGGCGATCGCCTTCGCTCCCCGTTTCGTTCGGCGCTATCTGCTTGACGAGCGGGCGCAGGGCAACGCGCTCATTGCCGGACTACTGGCGGGATGCCAGGTGGCTGGCTGCCGGTTTTATCGGGAAACGCCAGCGCAGGCCCCTATCCTGGACGAGACGGGCCGTGTCGTGGGCGTGCGGGCCAGCCAAGGCGGAAAGGAGCTTCGCCTGGGAGCCCGCCTTGGGGTTGTTCTGGCCAGTGGCGGCTTCGAGTGGAACACGGCCTGGCGCGAAAGATACTTCCCCGGTCCTTATGATCGTTCCGGTAGCCCCAATGGCAATGTGGGCGATGGCCAGAGGATCGCGCAGGAGGCGGGCGCCGCGCTGGCGCGGATGGACCAGGCCAATGTCTATCCCACCATTCCCACCACTTACGAGGGCCGCCTGCAGGGCCTGCCGATGACGATCCAGGCCGACCCGCATGCCATTGCGGTCAATGCGGAAGGAAAGCGTTTTGCCAGCGAGTACGACTTCAACTTCTTCGAGGCGCTGGATGCTCGTGACCCGAACACGGGTGCGCCCGTCAACCTGCCTGTCTGGCTTGTTGCCGACTCCCGCTCTTTCGCTACTTTGCCCGTCTTCCGCTACTTTGCCCGGCAGCAGAAGGACTGGCTGATCGAGGCCGACTCGATCAAGGCGCTGGCCGACAAGATGAAGGTGCCGGCGGATTTGCTCATCCAAACCGTGGAGCGGTTCAATACATTCTGCCAAAATGGGAAGGACGAAGATTTTCAGCGCGGCGAGGGCTTCTGGGAGCGTCATAAATCGGGGGCGCGGCGAGGTATCCCCGGCAATCCGGCCCTTGGCGGGATCAGCGCCGCACCGTTCTACGCCGTGCCATTCAATCGCTCGATACTGGGCACAAAGGGCGGTGCGCGTACCGATGAGCATGGGCGAGTGTGCAGAGACGATGGCTCGGTCATTCCGGGGCTTTTTGCTGCTGGCTTGACCATGGCCAACCCCATCGGCACTCGCGCCATTGGCCCGGGCACCACCATTGGTCCCTGCCTGACATGGGGCTATATTTGCGGAACCTACATTGCGGGAGGCCAGCCGGTCAGCATGTCTGCTGAGAATTAAAACTCTCTCGCCCCTCAGGGCCCTATGCAGCATGGCGATTAGGCGCGTCACGCGCTATCCAGTCGGCATGATCCCCTCGGGCGTAAAGATCTTCCTGACCAGCCAGCCCGTGGACTTTCGGAAAGGACCTGACTGGCTGGTCGGCCCGGTGCGCGACGCTGGAGCGCCCGCCCGGCCCGATCCTTCGCGCGGGCAGGATCGGCGGCATCCCATTGAGCAACAGGCCCCCGATCAGAACTTCACGTTGAGATTTGCCTTGAAGGATTGCTCGGCGAAACCGGAACCGAACTGCCCACCGTAGGAAGCGCCGATCGTGGCGTTAGGGGAGAAGGCAAGGTGGAGACCAGCTTCGACTACGGCCGCATCGCGTGCCATTGGTATGCCGGCAATGGTGAAGGGGACGCCGCCGGCAAAGCGCAGTGTGCTTTCGGGCGTCCCATCACCGAGAGCATGCCGCCAGCCGATCATGCCCTTGGCTGTCAATTGTGCTCCGTTGAGGTCGAACGCGGTTTCCCCATGCAGGCCAAGCGTGGCGAAGGCCACCTCGGTGTTTGCCGTGTTGCCCGTCAGCGCCGCAGCGCCACCTTGTTCGGTGAAACCGTCGCTATGCAGGTTCACATAGGCAAGGCCGGCAAACGGTTCGAAGATGGCATTGCCAACCTGCATGCGGTAGCCGAACTCACCAAAGACCTGTGCCGTTCCGGCAGTATAGCTGCCCGTCAAGCTGTCGCTGATGCCGGGGACTGCAATGACGCGGTTCGTCGATATGTCATGCAGCGTATAGGCCGCGCCGGTGCGCAGGGAGAGATCGCCCCATCGTGCGCCGCCATAGAGGCCGAGATGGTAGTTGTCGCTTGAACCGGAAGAGAGGCGGTCCTTCACACCCAGGCTGGTGTTGCTGTAGCCGGCGACCACGCCAAAGCGCCCGGTATCTGACGCGTCGGCATCGACGCCAAGGACGAGGCCACCGGTCGAGTGGCTGAGGCTCGCTGCATTGCCGTCGCCATCAGTCTGCCCCCACGATCCGAAGGCCTGGCTCCAGATAGCGGGCGCGCCGACCGTGTCCCCGTTACCGTCGGCTGCAACCGCGCTGAATGCCGCGCGCAAGCGGTCGTTGACCGCGCTGCGGACGAAGCGGCTGTCGTCGATCAGCGCCGTTTTTGTCGAGGCATGGACCTCACCGGAAATTGCATCGAAGCTGGCGCGCACCAGATCGGGATCGGTGGCCAGCGCCAAGGTGTTCCAGAGGGAGTTGCCGCTGCCGAGCGCCTCGATTGCCGTGCCGGTGGCAATCTGGTTACGAGTGTTTCCAGTCGAGGCGAAGCTGATGTTGTTGCGCATCAGTTCGAGCGCGACATCATTGCCGTCTCCGGCTGCATAATTGAGGCTTGCGTCGAGAAAGAGCAGGTTTTGTGTAATGGGAGAGAAATGTCCCACGACAGCGCCGGCGCTCTGCTTGTCGATGATGATGAAGGGGCCGTTAAAGACATTCCAGCTCGCTGCATCGGCAGGCGACAGCAGCAGGTCGAGTGTAGCCCCAGTAATATCCACCGCGCCGGTGACGACGAGTTGGTCGGCGGCCGCCGGTGTTGCCTCGATCGCCAGCGTACCGTGATTGATGTAGTCGCCTGCGATATGCTGCACGCCGATGGAATTGCCCGGCGCGTGAACGGCGCCGGCCGCAATGGTCGTGGTCATGCCCGCCGTGCCGACCGTGCCGGTGCCGCCCAGCCGGCCGCCAGCATCGACGGTCAACACGCCGCCCAGCGCGCCGCTGCCTCCCACACCCACCACCAGCGCACCTGACCCCACCGTGGTCGTGCCGGCAAAAGCCGAGGCATCGCCGGTCAGCGCCAATGTGCCCGTCCCGGATTTGATGAAAGCGCCGGTGCCGGTGAGGACACCGGCATAGGTCGTGCTTGCAGCCTGATCGACGGTCAGGTTCGCCGCGCCGAACGCCACCGTCCCACCGGTGCCCGAGAGCGAGGCCATGGTCAGGTCGAACCCGCCGAGGTCGAGCGTGCCGCCATTGACGGCATAGGCGGTGCTGTCGACAAAAGCGCCCGCCCTGATGGCGCGCAGCGTACCGCCATTTATCGTCGTGCCGCCCGTATAGGTATTGGGACCCCACAACTCCAAAATTCCATCGGCCAGCGCGAGGCCAAGGGTGCCACCGCCCGCGCCGTCTTCGATCGTGCCGGTGAAGGAGGAGGAGCTTCCCGAACGCCCGACCGTCAGGACCGCAGCCTGGGCCGAGCCCTCATTGGTGATGATCCCCTGATGGTCATTGGAGACGGCCAGTTCGCCGACGGTGGTACTGTAGCCGTTGAGGCGCAACCTCGTATCGGGGTCGGTGAAATAGACCCTGCTCGTTGCCGACAGGGCATTGGTTGCCAGAACATTGACGGTGCCATTGTCTTCCAGGCGGAATATCGCGCCGTTGCCGGCGCCAGTCACCGACAGGTTGATAATGCCCGCCCCCTCAGCTTCCACTGTTTCGCCGCTGAAGGCAGTGGCCACCGCCGCCTCGATGATCCCGGTTCCCTTGGCTGCCTTGTTGCCACCGAGAAGACCTTCAAGCCGCAACGTGCCATCGGTAACAGTTGTTGCGCCGGAGAAGCCCGCCGAGTTCCCGGTCAGGGTCAGCGTCCCAACGCCGGTCTTGTTCAGCGGGCCAGAACCGGAAATCATCCCGGACTGGGTGAGCGTTCCGGCGGTGACGTCGAAGGTGCCGCCGCTCGCGCCGATAGTGGTGGCGCGGCCCATGGAAAAGCCCGCCGTGCTTTGCAGCGTACCGCCGTTGAAAGTCAGGGTGCCGTTGGCAGCGCCGAGATTGCTGTTTTGGGATACGGAGACAATACCAGCATTCAGCGTCGTGCCGCCCGTATAAGTGTTGCTTCCAGACAGGGTCGTGGTGCCCGCGCCGTCATGCACCACAGAAATACTGCCCGTGATATTCGTAGCAAAGC
>NZ_JAUCDN010000150.1:0-8099 GCF_034675085.1 Devosia sp. | reverse complement strand
CGGGCTCTCGGCACCCCCTCCTAACCTCCCCCGTCAAGGGGGAGGTACCGCCCGGTGGGTATGGCGCTATTGTGCCACAACCCATATCCGATAGCCCTGCCTCAAGGGAGCGAGGCGCAGATTGATGGCTCCGCTCATCGGATAGGCTCCGCCCTACCGCACGCCCGCGCAAAACTCCTGGATGCGCCGCACGGCTTCTTCCAGTTGCGTATTACTGGCCGCATAGCTGAGGCGGAAATGGCCCGGCAGGCCGAAGGCGGCGCCATGCACCAGCGCCACCCCGGTTTCCTCCAGCAGCGCCATGACGAAATCCTCGTCATTGCCCAGCATCTTGCCGCCGGCGCTGGTCTTGCCCAGCAGCCGCTGGCAGGAGGGGAACACGTAGAAGGCCCCTTCCGGGGTGAGGCAATCGAGCCCGGTATTGGCATTGAGCCCGGCGACCACCAGGTCGCGCCGCGCCTGGAACACCTCAAGCCAGTCCTTGAGGAAATCCTGCGGTCCGTTGAGCGCCGCCACCGCCGCCCATTGCGAAATCGAGCTGGCATTGGTGGTCGACTGGCCCTGCAATTTGGTCATCGCGGCCAGAAGCGGGCGCGGGCCGGTGCAATAGCCGATGCGCCAGCCGGTCATGGCGTGGGACTTGGACACCCCGTTCATGGTCAGCGTACGCGCCTGCAATTCCGGCTCGATCTGGGCGATGGTGGCGAAGCGCCCGCCATCATAGACCAGCACCTCGTAGATATCGTCGGTGAGGATATGCACATGCGGATGCGCCAGCAGCACGTCGGCCAGCCCGCGCAGCTCCTCGGCCGTATAGGCGGCCCCGCTGGGATTGGAAGGCGTGTTGAGGATTAGCCACTTGGTGGCCGGGGTGATCGCCGCCTCCAGCACTTCGGGCCGGAGCTTGAAGCCGGTGGAGGCATCGGCGCGCGCGAAGACCGGCTCGGCCCCGCACAGCCGCACGATTTCGGGATAGCTCACCCAATAGGGCACCGGCACCACCACCTCGTCGCCAGGATTGAGCGTCGCCATCAGCGCGTTGAAGATGATCTGCTTGCCGCCCGAGCCGACGAAGCAATCGGCGGCGGTGACGTCCAGCCCGTTGTCGCGGCGGAACTTGGCCGCCACCGCTTCCTTCAATTCGGGAATGCCATCGACATTGGTATAGCGCGTCTTGCCCGCGTCCATCGCCTTCTTGGCGGCGTCGCGCACATGCAAGGGGGTGTCGAAATCGGGCTCGCCGGCCGAAAGCGCGATGATGTCGCGCCCCTCCTGCGCCATGACCCGCGCCTTCTGGCTGATGGCCACGGTTGCCGAAGGCGCCACCCGGCCCAGAGCATCAGACAGAAATCCCAGTGCATATCCTCCTGCCGCTGCTTCACCCCTCGACGGCCGCCCGGCTTTTTAGGACAAGTGCGCGCGCGCCGAAAGGGGGCCGGCGCCACAGTTTTGCCGCCAAATGGCCCACCCCTTTCCCCATTGAGCCCCCACTGACACCGCATTCATCCGCCTTGATAGAGCCATCCAAAGTCAGAACGCGGTTTCCGATCCCATGCACATTTCTTCGGCCAGGCGGCCATCCCGGATCCGGTTCTTTCTTGTTGTCGGCCTCGCCCTTGTCGCGGTGGCCGCCATTGCGGGCCTGGCGCTGACCCTTGCGCCGGTCCGGCTGGAGCAACTGGCCCGTGAGCCCGACGCGCAGATCGCCGTCTTCATGGTGCCGCTGACCCTGCTGGTGCTGGCCGTATTGGCTGAAGCCACCCGCATCGTCTGGCAGGGCAAATTGCCTGCCCCCGCCCCGGCAAGGCGCCGCCGCTCGCACTGGGCGGCCCGCCCCTGACCCTTTTCTCCTGACGTCCCCACCTGGGCCGGCCTTGCGCCGGCCTTTTCTTTGCCTTTCGCGAGGCTCTTGCCCTCTCCCGCCAAGCAGTCCACAATCCCCCCAGGGAGGACGTCAACATGCTTGTCGAAACCATCCTGAACACCAAGGGTGTCGTGGTTCACACCCTGCCCGACAGCGCCACGCTGGCCGACGCGGTGGCCGCGCTCAACGCCCATAATGTCGGGGCGCTGGTCATCACCGATCAGGACGGCGCCATTGCCGGCATCCTGTCCGAGCGCGACATCGTGCGGCGCCTGGGCCGGGACGCAGCGGCCACGCTCTCGCTGGCCATCGCCGAATGCATGACGCGCAGCGTCGTCACCGCCAGCCGCGACACACCGGTCTCCGAAGTGATGGAGCGCATGACCCGCTTCCGCATCCGCCACATGCCGGTGGCCGAGGACGGGCAATTGGTGGGCATCGTCTCCATCGGCGACGTGGTCAAGTGCCAGATCGAGGCCGCCCAGCGCGAGGCCGAGGCTCTGAGGGAGTATATCGCGGGGTAAGGTCAGCCCCACCTTACCAACCTCTCCAACCTTTCATCCCTTCGTAAGTTCGGGGAGACATCGTCCCCTCTATGGTCCCTTGCATGCCGGATACCGGCGCTTCCCATGCAAAGGATGAAACGCAATGAAGAAACTCTCCTCCACCGCGGTCGCGGCCCTGCTCACCGCCACGCTGGGCCTTTCGGCCGTCGCGCCGGTTCTGGCGCAGGACGCGCCGGGCAGTTCCGACGTGCAGGCCGAACGCAGCCAGCCGGCGGAGCGCGGTTTTCGCGGGCCGCAGCGCGACGGCAATGTCGGCGATATCCTGGGCGTCGAACGCGGCGCCGAAGCCGTCGAGATCGCCTTGGTGCGTCTCACCCATCGCCTCGATCTGACCGAGGCGCAAAAGCCGCTGCTCAAAACGCTCAAGAGCGAGGCGCTGGCCGCCGCCGAGACCTTCCGTACCCAGGCCGAAAGCCTGCGCCCCACCCCGCCTGCCGCCGGCGAGACGGCGCAGCGGCCCGACGCCGCCCAGATGCTGGAAAACCGCATCGCCCTCGAAAAGGCCCATCTGGCTGCGCTCGAAGCGGTGCAGCCGGCCTTCGCCGCCTTCTTCGACAGTCTCACCGATACGCAGAAGGCCGAACTGGCCCCGGCGCGCGGCGAGCGGGCCGATGGCCCCCAGCGCCGGCATTTCGGCCAGCAGGGTGAAAACGGCCCGCGCCAGCACCCCGGCGCCCCGCGCCATCGCTGACGCTTTCCCGGGCCCCTCCCTTCGTGGCAGGGGCCCGGACGCACCATCCCCCTTGTGGGGAGGAAGCGGAGAGGGGTATGGCAGCCTGATCCTTTTCCTACCCTCAAGGCTTGCATGTCCCGCGCCGTCGCCACCTCCCTGCTTCTCATCTGCACCATGCTCTGGGGCTTTGCCTTCATCGCGCAGAAATCGGCCATGGACAGCATGGAGCCGCTCACCTTCGCCGGCATCCGCTATATCCTGGGGGGCCTGTTGGTGCTGCCGCTGGCCCTGCGCGAGCGCCGCCGCCGCGCCAGCCCGCTCACCCGCCCGCAATGGGGGCTGATCCTGGCGGTGAGCGTGGTCTTTTTCTTCGGCTCCTGGCTGCAACAGGCCGGCCTTACCCTCACCACCGTCACCAATGGCGGCTTTCTCACCGGGCTTTACGTGTTCTTCGTGCCGGTGCTCGGTTTCGCGCTGTTCCGCACCCTGCCCCATCCCATCATCTATATCTGCGTGCCGCTGGCGCTGCTGGGCATTTACTATCTCAATGGCGGGGGGCTGGATTCCTTCAATGGCGGGGATGGGCTCATCGTCGGCGGCGCCGTTTTCTGGGCCCTGCACGTGACGCTGCTGGGCCGGGCCGCCAGCGCCACCGGCCTGCCCGTCTTCGTCTCGGCGGTGAGCTTCCTGGTGGCCGGCGCCGCCGCGCTCATCCTCGCCTTCATCCTGGAAACGCCCAGCATCGAGGGCATCTCTGCCGGCTGGCTCGAAATCGCCTATGCCGGCATTCTCTCGACGGCCGTGGCCTTCACCCTGCAGGCGGTGGGCCAGCAATATGTGCCCCCCGCCAACGCCGCCATCATCTTGGCCGCCGAAAGCCTGTTCGCCGCCATTGGCGGGGCGCTATTGCTGGGCGAAAGGCTGCCGCCGGCCGGTTATGCCGGCGCGGCGCTGATCTTCCTCGCCATCCTGGCCGTCGAGGCGGTGCCGTCCCTGTGGGCCCGGCGCCAGCAGCATGCAGCCCGGACCACGAACTAATCCGCCATCCGGTACATCTGGAAGCTCTTGCACACGATTACCAGGAAGCAGCCGCGGATGGTGAGCTGGTCGGGCGCCACCTGGGTGATGGTGCCGGCGGCCTTGTGGCCGTAAAGGTTGAGCGTACCGTCCCAGCGGCCCGGCGCCTTTTGCACTGCGCCATTGATGATGTAGCTGTTGAGATAGGGCAAATTGTCCTTGTTGTCGGCGCCGTTGCCCAGCCAGATCAGCTTGGCGCAGAGCTGGGTGCCGTCCCCGCACAGGCTCACATCATAGCGCGAATCGCGGAATTCGATTTCCCACTTGCCCGCCGGCGAGGCCAGGGCCGGCATGACGGCCGCAAGGCTTATCGCCGCCACCACAAGCCCACGCACCAGATTCTTCATCATCGCTCACACTCCACGCTGGTCCGCCCAACCTGCCGCCCACTGCCTGAACCGGCGCTGAACGCCGGCGTCATCGCCCCGTCATACAACCGCCCTAGCCTGCGTCCCGTTCCGGCTTTCCCCCAATCGCCGGACCACGCCGACCCAAGAAATCTGGCCGCCCTTTCGGGCGGTCTCTTTTTTGTGGAGCACCGGTCTTTGCGCTCGCCTCGGCCCGCCGGCTCCGGCACAACAAGGCCATGGCCAAGCTCTATTTCTCCTATGCGGCGATGAATGCCGGCAAGTCTACCCTGCTGTTGCAGGCCGCCTATAATTACCGCGAGCGCGGCATGCGGCCTTTGCTCTACACCTCGGCGCTTTATGCCGAAAACGGCGTCGGCCTGATCACCTCGCGCATCGGCATTTCCGAGCCCGCCGCGTTGTATTCGTCCGGCGACGATCTCTACCAGGCCGTCCGCGAGCAGACCGAATCCGGCAAGGTCGATTGCGTCTTCGTCGACGAGGCCCAGTTTCTCACCGCCGAGCAGGTCTGGCAGCTCGCCCGCGTCGCCGACCGGCTGAACATCCCGGTCATGTGCTTCGGCCTGCGCACCGATTTCCAGGGCAATCTGTTTCCCGGCTCCAGCGAGCTGCTCGCCATTGCCGATACGCTGCGCGAAATCCGCACCATTTGCGAATGCGGCGCCAAGGCCACCATGGTTGTGCGCCAGAGCGCCGAGGGGCGCGTGCTCACCGATGGCGACCAGGTATCCATCGAAAAATCCGTCTATATTTCCCTCTGCCGCAGGCATTGGGAAGAAGCTGTCGGCCGCTGGCCGGTGAAAGGACCGTGACGATGCAGAACCAGACCAACGAGCCCAAGGGCGACCTGACCATCCGCACCCTGGCCATGCCGGCCGACACCAATCCCGCCGGCGATATTTTCGGCGGCTGGGTGCTCAGCCAGATGGACATCGCCGGCTCCATCGCCGCCTATGAGCGCGTCAAGGGCCGCACCGTCACCGTGGCCGTGGAGGCCATGACCTTCATTTCCCCGGTCAAGATCGGCGACGTGCTCTGCGTCTACACCACTATCGAGCGCATCGGCACCACCTCCATCACCGTGGGCATGGAAGCCTGGGCCCGTCGCAACCGGCAGGACGACCGCGTCAAGGTCACCGAAGGGCGCTTCGTCTATGTTGCGCTCGACGAGAACGGCAACAAGCGCACCATCCCCCGCTAGGAACCGCGCCCTCCCCTCGCTCGATGTCATCCCGGCGCAGGCCGGGATCCATCCTGAAGGCTATCCGCACCATCGATGCGTATGCGGATATGCGGGAGATGGATTCCTGGCCAAGCCCGGAACGACACCGTGGATGGGTCTTCTTCCTGAAGGAAAAGCCCGGCTTCCGTTCAGCCACCGTTCAGCCGCAGGCTGGCTTATTACCCGCGAACAGCCGGAACCCTTTTGCGTCCGGCCCCGTTTCCTGAACGAAAACAAGGCCGGTCAGCGTCAACCAAGGGTCCGGCCCAGCGCAAAGGAGCGCCATGATGAACCGCCTCTCCCGCAAGCTGATGCTCAAGATCGCCACCGGCGTGGCCGTGGCCGCTACCGCCCTGGTCGTCTTCCTGCCTGCCGCCAATGCGGCGCCGGGCGTCGTCACCGGCAATGTCAATGTCCGCTCCGGCCCGGGCACCAATTATGCCGTGGTCGACACGCTGGTGCGCGGCACCCAGGTCGACGTGCAGCGCTGCCAGGGCTCGTGGTGCTATGTCGAAAAGCCCGGCCCCGACGGCTGGGTTTCGGCCAGCTATCTTTCCGCCCAGGGCCGCCCGGTCAATCCGAGCCAGCCGGGCCTGTCCTTCGGCTTCACCATCGGCGGCCCCGACGGCCCGCAGATCAATATCGGCGTCGGCAACGGCAATATCGGCCCGCGTCCGCCGGTGATCCGTCCCGAGCCGCCGCGGCCCTCGCGCGCCCAGGCCTGCTTCTTCGAATATGACCGCATGGGCGGCGACAGCTTCTGCCTGCGTCCCGGCGAAAGCCAGCGCGTACGTGGCGGCATCGGTTCCATCGAAAACCGCGCCGGCCTGACCGTCGAGCTCTGCACCGATCGCGGCCGCCGCGACGATTGCCGCACCTACACCACCGGCGCCAATTCGCTGGGCTGGTTCGGCAACAGCGTCTCGACCGTGCGCGTCGCCCGCTGATCCCGCATCTGTCCCTTCCGGCCGGACGCCGCCTGGCGCCCGGCCGGTTGCTTTCGTTTCAACATCACGAGGTTTCCCCATGGGCTTTTTCGATGACATCAAGGCCAGGATTTTCGGCGCACCCGCTCCGGCCGCCAACGCGGCGGTAAGCAACCCGCCCCCGGCCACCGCCCCGGCCGAAAAACCGGTAGCCGCCGCACCCGCCGCGGCGCCCGCGCAAGCCGCCGCCAGCCCGGCGCCTGCGCCCGCCGCCGCTTCCGCCCAGCCGGTCGATGTCGCCGCCATTCTTGACGCCGCCGTGGCGGCCTCGGGCCAGACGCTCAACTGGAAGACCTCCATCGTCGATCTGATGAAGGCGCTCGATCTCGACAGCTCCCTCACCGCCCGCAAGCAGCTGGCCGACGAGCTGGGCTATACCGGCGATAAATCCGACAGCGCCAGCATGAATGTCTGGCTGCACAAGCAGGTTCTTTCCCAGCTCGCCGCCAATGGCGGCAAGGTTCCGCAAAGCCTGCTGGGCTGAGCCCGGCGCCGGGGAGTGGGCCATCGGCCCCTCTCCGTGCTGACGCCCTTTGTCAGCAGCCCCGTTCCCTCTCCGTTCGCGGGGTGATAGGCTTGGCCGGAACATTGCGCACCGGCGCCCCGTTCCCTATCTGAGTCTCTCCTCCGGACCGCAGAGTTGGCCATGGCTTCCAAATCGACCCGCCCGGGCAAGGCGGAATTTTCCATCGATGATTTTCTCGGCGAAATCGAAAAAGCCGAGGATCTGGCGGCCAACAAGCCCCTTTATGCCGAGCGCATGAAGAACAAGCGCGCGCTTGACCGTGCGGAGGCCGAGGAAAAAGCCAAGCTGTCGCCGCTCGAAAAGCGCCGCACCACCAAGTCCAATCACGACACCGCCACCGGCATGGCGAAAAAGACCGGCAAGACCAAGATCAACTCGGTCGACCGCGTCGATTTCGACGGCTTCGGCGAGGCGCCGCAGGCCGGCTTCGGCCATATGCCCGCGCAGATGCCCAGCGCGCGCGACATCGCCCGCGCCGCCGCCACCGACCCCGAAGCCATGGCCAAGGTGCGCGAGGCTCTGGACGCGTCGGTCAAGAAGAACAAGGCGCGCAAGGGCGAGGACCTTTCCAACGCCACCACCGTGGGCATCACCGCCACCGTCAAGGCGCTGGAACAGATCATCCTGCATGGCCGCAAGGAGGTGGAAGGCTCCGCCCCCTGGGTGCCCCATCGTCCCGAGCGCCCCGCCAAGCGCGGCGAAAGCCGGCCCTTCCGCCTCAACACCACCTACGAGCCGCGCGGCGACCAGCCCACCGCCATCGCCGAATTGGTGGAAGGCGTGGAGAATGTCGAGACCGACCAGGTGCTGCTCGGCG
>NZ_JAUCDN010000149.1:0-8116 GCF_034675085.1 Devosia sp. | reverse complement strand
CCATGCCCACGGCTGTCGACGGCGATCACCGTATGGGTCTGCGACAGGCGCTCGGGTAGATCGCCCCAGAAATTGCCATCGAGCCCGACCGGATGCAGCAGAAGCAATAGCGGTCCGCTGCCGCTGCGCTGATAGAAGAGTTTTTCGTCGGTCATCGCCTTCGCCTCTATGAAAAAAGGACTGGCGGCCTTTCCCGAACCCGGGAAAAACCGCCCGCCAAGGCCGCCGCTGTCGGGGATCAGCACCATAAGGCCCAGCATCACCGCGCAGGCGATCATGAATGGCCAGAGCGCCTTGAAGATTTCCTCAATGGTGACGAGCCCCCCTGCGGCCCCCTTCACCACGAAGCAGTTGATGCCCACCGGCGGCGTCACCGCGCCGATTTCGCACAGCACGATGACGTAGACGCCGAACCACACCGGGTCGAAGCCGAGCTGCATCATCACCGGATGGGTGATGGGCAGCGAAATCGCCAGCAGCGACGGCGCGTCCATCAGCATGCCCAGCACCAGGTAGATGAGCGTCACCAGGCCCAGCACCGTCCACTGGTTCATCCCGCCATCGACCAGCACGCCCTGAATGGCGCCGGACACGCCGCTAAGGGCCAGGAAGCGGGCGAACAGCAGGCCGCCGATGATGATGGCGAAGATCATCGCCGTCAGCGACACGGTTTCCAGCAGCGTCTTGCCCAGTTCCAGCCGGCGCCAGCTCTTCTGCCGGATCAGCGCCATGACGAAGGTGAGCACGGCGCCCACGGCACCGGCCTCGGTGGGGGTGAACACGCCGGCATAAAGCCCGCCCATCATCACCACGATCACCACGATCAGCGGGCCGATCATGCGCAGCGACCAGAACCGCTCGTTCCAGCTGTAGCGGCGGTCGTCCCGCGGCGCCTTCTTGGGATCCACGATCGCCACGATCAGGATCGCGATCCCCAGGATCAGCGCAAAGACGATGCCCGGAATGATGCCGCCGATCAGCAGCTTGCCGATCGAGGAATTGGTCAGGATGCCATAGACCACCATGAGGGCGCTGGGCGGAATGAGCACCGCCAGGGTGCCGGCGATGGCGATCGAGGCAGCGGCGAAGCCGCGATGATAGCCGCGCGCCACCATTTCCGGCAGCGCCAGCTTGGTGAACAGCACCGCCGTGCCCACGCTGGAGCCGGCAGGACCGCCAAAGGCAGCAGCCGCGCCGGTGGTGGCGATAGCCAGCCCGCCAGGCAGGCGCCCGAACCATTTGGTGCAGGCGTCGAACAGATCGTCGCCGATGCCCGCCTGCATGGAGAAATAGCCCATCAGCAGGAACATGGGGATGGCGCTGAAATGGAAGCTGCTCGCCACCGAATAATAGAGCGTTCCCAGAACGGAAATGGCGGGCATGAAGCCGCTCAGCACGGTCAGCCCCGCAAAGGCCACCCCGGTCATCGCCACCATGATGGGCGCGCCGAGCAGAATGGCGACCAGGAGCAGGCCGACCCCGGCAAAACCGATATAAAGATCAAACATTGGCTGCCATCTCCGGGATTTGGTCGAGATCATCCACGCTGTCGAACAGCACGGTATGAATGGCGTCGAGCAGGAACTGGATGGAGAGCATCAGCGTGCCCAGGCTCACCATCATCTTGGCCGGCCAGACGGGGAATTGGATCGTTGCGCCCCAGGCCATCTCATTGATGCCGTAGGAGCGAAGGGCATAGTGGAACGTGCCATAGGTCACGGCGGCAAAGAGCAGGAAGCCCAGCACCAGGAAGACGAATTGCAGATTCCGCCGCGCCGCGCGCGACAGATGCGCGGTGAAAAAGACGGTGTTGACGTGCTCGCGCCGCCACTGCGTATAGGCGAAGGGCAGCATGATGACAGCCACCAGCAGCGCCTGGGTAATTTCGAGCGAGGCAGGAATTGGTGCGTTAAACAGCTTGCGCAGCAAGGCGTTGGCGAAAATCAGGCACATAATGGCAAATGTCGCGACGCCGGCAAGCATTGCGACCCACAGCAGCACCTTCGCGTATGCGTCATATAGTTTTCGAAATGCGTGCCGCATGACTCGGCCTCCCATAGGGTAGCGGAGCGGTTTTTGACCGCTCCGCTCCTCCTGTTAGTTATTGATATCGTTGACGACACGCTGGGCGTCGGCCTCGGGAACGCCGGCGGCGATCGCCCGGCCGGCCCAGCTGTTGCGCACATTCTGCACCAGCGGATACTCCAGAGTGGCCTTCAGGAACTCCTCGGCCGGGAACGGCACGATCTCAATGCTGCCATCTTCGGCCCATTGCGCCAGCAGCCGGTCTTCCTCGGCGCGGAACAGCTCGAGCAGCTTGGTCAGGTGATCGTGCTTGAGGTCCTCGAGCAGTTGCTTGTGCTCGTCCGACAGCGAGTTGTACTTGTCCAGGTTCATCGTGATCATGTGGCCCCACGAAGCGCCCATCGGCACGTCGATGAAATATTTGGCCACTTCGTGAAGCTGGAACGCCTCGATGAGCGCGATATCGGCCGCCGAGCAATCCAGGATATTGTTGCTCATGGCCTCATAGGCTTCGGTATCAGGCAGGCCGACCGAAACGGCGCCCAGGGCTTCGAGCATTGCCGGCAGCGCCACGCCATAGGAGCGGACGCGCTTGCCCTTGAAGTCTTCCAGGGTGCGGATCGGCGTGGTGCAGATCAGGCCATAGGGCGGCAGCGGACGCACGGTGATGAGCTTCTGGTTATAGCGCTCGAGTTCGGCCGAGAAGGCCGGGATTTCCTCGTGCCACTTGAGGAACAGCTCGCCCAGCTCGGCCTGGCTCTTGGGCTGGGGCCAGAAGAACGGAATGGCGTTGTTGACGAGGAACTGGTCGGGGAAATAGGGCGTGACGACATTGCCCATGTCGAAAATGCCATGCTCGAGCGCATCGGGGATCTCGCTCACCGTCCCGAGCACGCCACCCCAGTTGATATTGATTTCAAGCGTGCCGCCCGAGCGGGTCTTGGCCTCTTCGGCCATCCAGCGCGCCGCCTCGGCATACATGCTGCAGCACTGGGGCAGGTGCTCGCCCCATTTCAGGGTTTCGGCGCTGGCTGGCGCGGCCAGCCCCATCGATGCGCCCACCATCAGGGCCGTTGCAAAAAAGGTCTTCATAGTCATTCCTCCCATGGAATTTGGCTGGTGAAGTCAGGGCCGGTAATCGGCGATCGGCGGGGCGGCGCGGCCACCCCGCCTTGTTTCGTCCGCCTTATTTGGCGTCGCCCTCGATGGGGCGCAGGAAACGTCCGTCCTGGATGCGCATGTCGCCGTCGACATAAAGGGTCGGCTCCAGGATGACGCCGTCCATATGGATCTTGGAGCGGATCGAGCCACCCACGTCGATATTGGTGCCCAGGCCGAAATGCATGGCGCCCAGAATGTTCTTGTCCTCGCGCTGGATGCCGCGGATGAGCGCCTTGGCATTCACCCCCACCGATGCCTCGGCCGGGCACATATAGGCGTTCTCGTCTCCGTATTCGGCCAGGTAGTCGCGCAGCACCCGCGCCGAGGCGCCGCCTTCGATCGACACCACCTTGCCATTGACCACATTGAGCTCGATGGGGTCTTCCAGCCGGCCGATATGGTGCATGGTCAGCTCGATCACCAGCTTGCCATTGGCCGTTCCCTCGATGGGGGCGACGTTCAGCTCGCCCGTCGGGAACAGATAGTAATAGAGGTTTCCGCCCTTGCGGTTTTCATCCTTGTCGAAGTCCACAATCTTGTAGGGATCGAAATCCGGGCCCGGCAGCGGCGGCACGAAGATGCGGTCGTCGACGCGATAGGTGAAATCGGTGCCATAGCGCGAGGTCACGCGGCATTCCTTGGCGCCCACCCCGAAGATGTCCTTGGCGACATAGTGCTTGCGCACCATGATCTGCTTCATGTCGTCGGTGACCGCGCCGGACTGGAAGAATTCCAGCGGCATGCCGCCATCCATGCAGATCGAGGGAATGCGCGCTTCCATGGCGCGGAAGCTGGCGGGGCTGTGCAGCATGCCGGTGGACGCCAGAAGGATGTTCACATCCGACTTCATCATCGCCTCGCACACGGCGGCCGGCGGATCGTAATAGTCCGCGGGACGGGGCGAGAACAGCGCGACGGTGGTATCGGCGCCGATTTCCTGAAGGATGCTCATCACCGACTGCCAGACGCGCGGATCATGCGCCGTATCGGTCAGCACCAGCGCCTTGTCGCCGGCCTTCACGTTCCGCACCAGCGGCCTGCGCAAATACTCCATGGTCCCGGTAACGAGCGAATTAGCAGACATACAACGGTTTCCTTCTTCATGGCCCGCCATCCGCAGGCATCACATCGACCCTGCATGAGTTGCCACGGACTCGGCACTTGCGTCAATAGGTGTCGACACTAAATCCCGGGATTCACCCTGACGTCAAGCTGACCCTCGCCCTCCATTTGTCGCACCGGCACATACCTATCTATGGAGCAGCCCTCAAAAAACACTGCGAAACTAGGGAATTTTAGCTTAATCCGCCTCACCCACAAGACAAACCCCGCTTCTTTGCCGATCAGTTTTTGAGAAACTGCTTCGCCAAAAAATGCCTGATCCGGCTTGCCTTGGCCGGCGTTTATGCGCAATGTGTCGACATATACCACGAATATATGGCTGGAGAAAATGGCGACGCAGATTGCATTCATCGGGGTCGGGGCAATGGGTGGCCCCATGGCGCTGCGCCTGGTCCAGGCGGGCCTGGACGTGACGGTTTTCGACCCTTCGGACAAGGCGGTGGCCGGGCTGATGCAGTCCGGCGCCCGGCGTGCGCCCTCCCCCGCCGAGGCGGCGAGCGGTAAGGACATCGCCTTTGCCTGCCTGCCCACGCCCGAGATCAGCCTGGAGGCGGCTCTGGGCGCCAATGGCGCCGTCAACGCGCCGGGGCTCAGGCATTATGTGGAAATGTCCACCATCGGCTCGGAGACGGTTGCGCGCATCGCCCAGGGGCTGGAAGCCAGGGGGATCGGCGTTCTGGATTCCCCCGTCAGCGGCGGCCCAAGGGGCGCGGCTGCGGGCACGCTGACCACCATGACCGCCGGCGCCGCCGAAACCTTCGCCGCCTGCGAGACGGTCCTGCGCCAGATCGCCGGCAACGTCTTCTATGTCGGCTCCAGGCCGGGCCAGGGACAGGTCGCCAAGCTGGCCAACAACATGATTTCGGCCAGCGCCATGGTGGCCTCGTTCGAGGCGGTGGCCATGGGCGTCAAGGCGGGGATCGACGCCGACACGCTGATCGACCTCATCAATGTCAGCACCGGGCGCAATGGCGCCACGCTGGACAAATTCCCCCAGTCCATCCTGACCCGCAGCTTCGATTATGGCGGCAAGCTGGGCACCATGTACAAGGACGTGATGCTGTGCCTCAGCGAATATAGAGGCCGCGACGTGCCCCATCACGTCAGTTCCGCCGTGGCCCAGATCTGGTTCCAGGGCATGGCCGAGGGCCGCGCCAACGACGATTATACCAGCCTGATCAAGGTCATCGAGAACTGGGCCGGAGTGGAGGTGCGCGGGCGCGCCGCCCCGCCGAGCGAGGGAGCCTGAGCATGTGCGACGCCTGTCATTTCAAGAACACCCGCTGGGCGGGCTGGAACGATGTGCCCGCCCCCGTCATCGGCGGCGTCGGCGGCCCCTGGCTCGATCTCTCCCACACCCTCACCGAAGATCTTTCGGCCATTCCCAACTACCCCCGCCCCACCTTCGAGAAATGGCGGAAAATCCCCGACTATCCCGCCAATATCACCCTGATGAACATGGTGGTTCATCACGGCACCCATCTGGACGCGCCCAATCACTTCATCGATGACGCGCCCAGTTTCGATCAGGTGCCGCTGCACCGCCTCTACGGGCCGGGCGTGGTGTGGAGCTTTCCCTGCACCGAATATGGCTTCATCGACGTGCCCGACCTCGAAAGCGCCCGTCCCCTGGTTCAGCCGGGCGATATCGTGCTCTTCGATACCGGCTGGGCGCCCAAGATGCGCACCCCTGCCTATGAGCGTCACCCCTCGCTGACGCCCGAGGCGGCGCAATGGCTGCTCGACCATCGCGTCAAGATGATCGGCGTCGATTTCGCCACGCCGGACCGCGCGCCCACCAACCGGCCCGAGGGTTTTTATTGGCCGGTGCATCATACCCTCTTGCCCCATGGCGTGCTGATCGCCGAACATGTCAACAATCTCGCCGCGCTCTCCAACCGCCGGATCGAGGCTTTCTTCACCGGCCTGAGCATCATCGGCTCCGATGGCGGCCCGGTGCGCGCCATAGCCCGCGCGGTCGACTGACAGCCGGCCTTGCCCGCGGCCCATCATTTTTCTGTCTTGAGAGGATTTTTCCATGCAACAGCGCCTTCTCGGCCGCGACGGCCCCGCAGTGGGAGCGGTCGGCCTTGGATGCATGAGCTTTGGCGGCGCCTATGGGCCGACCACCGAGGCCGAATGCTACGACACGCTCGATGCCGCGCTCGATCTGGGCGTAACCCTGCTCGATACCGCCAATATCTATGGAAACGGGGTTTCGGAGACGATTCTAGGCACCTATCTGTCCCGCAAGCCGCACCGCTTCACCATCGCCAGCAAGGCCGGCATCGTCAGCGGCAATCCCAGGCGCTACGACAATTCCGCCCCCTATCTGCGCGAATGCCTTGAAAGCTCGCTCAAGCGCCTCAAGGTCGATCACATCGACCTGTTCTATATTCACCGGCGCGAAGCCGGCCGCCCCATCGAGGAAGTGATGGAAACGCTGGTCACCTTCAAGAACGAGGGCAAGATCGGCGCCATCGGCCTTTCCGAAGTCGCCCCCACGACCCTGGAGCTGGCCAGCGCGGTTCATCCCGTCGCCGCCGTGCAGAACGAATATTCGCTGGCCACGCGCCTGCCCGAACTGGGGCTGGTTCAGGCCTGCGAAAGAACCGGCACCGCGTTGGTCGCCTTCTCCCCGCTCGGGCGCGGCATCCTGGCCGAAGGCATGGCCGATCCGGCCAGTTTCGCCAATGGCGACTTCCGCAAGTCCAGCCCGCGCTACATGGAGCCCAATTTTAGCCGCAACGTCGAGCGCATCGCCCGCTTCCACGCCTACGCCGCCGGGCTCGGCCATTCCGCCGCCACCCTGGCCATTGCCTGGGTCCTGCACAAAAGCCCGCAAGTGATCGCCATTCCGGGCACGCGCTACGCCCGCCACCTGCAACAGGATGCAGCGGCGGCCAATCTGGTGCTTTCAGACAGCCAGGTCGCCGAGATCGAAGCCATCCTGCCCCCCGGCTTCGCCCATGGCGACCGCTACGCCGACGACAAGATCATCGGCCCCGAGCGCTATTGCTGAAAAAGCCGGCCCTGGCGGCCGGCATCACTCCGATGGCTGCGCGAACTTCGCGCCAGTCCAGGATGGTGCCGGCAGCAGGGTTCGAACCCGCGACCCCCTGATTACAAATCAGGGGATGGTGATCCTTCTTCCCCTTTTCGCCCAGGATGTCTAGGCTTTCAGATAAGGATTCGTAGGTAATCCGTGCGTCTCGGGATCAGGTGGTCTGGAAAGCGTACGGATTACATGCCGTCCCAATCCCGTCCCTGTCTCGAAAGCCGTCCCCGTGCCGCCAGTTGACATCACACAGAAGACGATAGCGGCGGCTCGTGCAAAGGCCAAGCCCGGTGCCTCCAGGTTCGAGATCACGGACCGGCGTGCCCGGGGGCTGATCCTGCGCGGCGGTCCCCAGGGTGTCGTGTGGCAGCACCGGTGCGAACGCCTCGGCAAGACCTACCGTTTGACGCTGGGCGGGGTCGATCGCTGGACTATAGATGAGGCGCGCCAGATCGCAGAGGCCGCGACGAGCCACGTGCGTACCTTTGGCAACCCGCCCGACGAAGCCTGGCTCCAGGGCTATCTCGTCGAGATCGGCAAGCTCGCCGCCCCGGCACCGGAGAACGATCCGGCCATGGCCGGCTTCCCTACATTCGCGATTGCCCGCGGCGAATACCTTGAGGACCTCGCACGGCGCAGCCGCAAAGCCACGGTCGACAGCTATCGGGGATTCCTCTGCATGCCGGAGGTCGCTGCTCTCGACGACAGGATCGTGGCGACGGTCACGCGGGACGAGGTCTTTCAGATTAT